>JASHUP010000197.1 GCA_030039915.1 Thermoplasmata archaeon
AGGCTTCGCTGCCGACCGAGCTTCTTCGGGATACAATCTCTGCCATCCGGTCACGTCGCGATTGAGTCCGATCAAGAACCCCTATGCCAAAGTTACAATCCGGTCAGTACTAGTGCGGATCTCCGCCAGCAGTATTTCGGTGAAGATCACGGTTCTAGGAAACTCGGCCAAGATGTGAGTGCAACAGCTCTTGCAACCGATTGGTCACAGTTCGGCCGAGTGAGTCGTAGGCGCCCAACGAGCCGCCACTAGCGTGGAGGCGGGTGCATTGTACGAGGCGGCGGGGACCAGTGCGGTAGCAGATCCACCGACCAAACCGACTTCAACGAGCGACCCGGGTCCGTCTTCGCCGATGTAGAGATTTCCCGTGACCGGGTCGATCGCGACCACGCCGGGCAACGTCCCGTTGCCGAGGAAGATCGATCCCGCAACCTTGTCCGTGGACGCGTTGATTAACGAGAGATTCCCGGACGCCGCACAGGAAACATACAGTATCTCTGACGTGGCGTTGTACGCGTAAGCGTCTGGCCACGTGCCCACGTTCAGAGTGGTGACAATTTCGTCGGTCGCCGGGTTGAGGACCACGGTCTGGTTCCCGGGACCCATCGAAAGCCACCCACCCAGCATCACGTAGATGTACCCATTCAGCGGGTCGAAGAACGTCGAGGTCGGGCCCTCGCTCCCGGGCATCGAGACGTTGGCGAACGTGGTCCCATTCAGTTCGCCTATCTCCGCCACCGAGAGCTCTCCCCGTGCCGGGAAGTAGATTACGTGAGTTGTCTCGTTGATCGCGAGCCCGTTACCTCCGCCCGGGTTCTCTGCAATGGGCAGGACCCGTGTCACGCTGTAGGTGCTTATGTTGATGGCAAGGATGGAATCCGGCGGGTTGTTGGCGAGCAGCAGCAGTTGGCCGGTGGCCGGGTCGAGTTGTTCGCCCACCATGTACCCGTAGGGGTAGTAGTCCAGCGTGGAAACCACGGTGTTGGTGGTCGTGTTGATCACCGTGACGTTGCTCGCGTAGTCGTTAGAGACAAACAGGAGTCCGTTGGCGGGATCGAGGACCAACCCGCGCGCGTCAGCGCCTGTTTGGATGACGTGCTCTACGTGAAACGGACTTGGGTCCACGATCGAGACGGTCTTGGAGAACTCCGAGGCCACGTAGAGCATCCCGTTTTGAGGGTCGTAAATGACGTACTGCGGCCAAAATCCGACGGAGACGCCACTGACGTTGATTTGGCTGATCGTGGCCTCGACCGCATAGTGCCGTCCTGCTCCGCCCCCACCGCTTCCAGCCGGGTTTTGCGAGTTACTGGATCCATGTCCCGGAGCGAACGCGGAGTAGAGATAGAGTGTCGTGACCAGTCCAGCCACGACAACAACGGCAACGACCACGACGGTCCGAACCGACGCGGACGGGGGCATTGTTGTTCTCCCTCGCTCGTTCTTCCAGTGTAATTCCCTGACCGTACAAGCACTTTGCTGCGTTACGAGCCGCGAGACAAAGCCCACAACCAATCTCCGGGACCTGTTTCAGTCCCCCAGCGGCGGGTGGAAGGCAACTCAAGGCCTGGCTTGCTGCATCAAAGTGCAATCCCTCGTGCACCCACGTGTTCTATCCAGCGGCGTTTTCGCTTGCTAAGTCCTAGGGCGCAGCGCACTCAGTGCGTGGAGGCAGTCAAGACTTGCCGCCGCCAACGCGGGCTCGGGCACGCAGACCCGGCTCAGATGCTTCCAACGGTGAGCGCATTGCCGCCTCCACTGACGCGATTCGTAGGTTGGCAGTTGTCAAGCAGGGGCTGGGAGGGATTCGGCCGCGGAAGGCGTCCAGGGAGTCGATGCTCTCGGTCGTCCGAGATCTCGCGTACATTCAGTGGGATCCAGTTCCGATCGTCGCACCCTCACACGAGCTATCCTTCTGGGCGAGAGTAGGGGATTTCCGACTTTCGGACCTTGACGACCTCATCTGGAAGAAGCGGAGGCTTTGGCAGCACTGGATCCCGTTCTCGGCCCTCGTTCTGACCGAGGACTTTCCGATCTACGCCTCGCTCATGGAACGGTACCCAGAATCACTAGGTGACGGGTGGGGAAGTCAGAGAGAGGATGCTCGCAAGTTTCTCCACGAGCATGTCGATCTCCGAAAGAAGATTCTTAGGGAGTTACGGGGAGGATCGCTTACCGTTCGTCAGTTTGAGGACCACTCGCACACGCTTCGCGACGAAGGAGATTGGGGTCCATCGAGCGATGTGTCGCTGATGCTGTATCACTTGCTCATGAGCGGTAAGGTCATGGTGGTCGCGCACGACGGCGCCCAGAACGTCTGGGGACTGGTAGAAGGTACTCTCCCCGAGTGGGTGGACCGGCATGCGCTCTCCGAACGAGAAGCCGAATCCGCCATGGCGGAACGAGCGATTCGGGCCCTAGGGGCGGCCACTCAGCGGGATATCCGCCTGCATTTCGTCCGCGGTTGTTATCTCGATCTTCCCGGGGCGCTGGATCGACTGTGCGAACGCTCGATCATTCGTCGCGTGGTCATCGATGAACGATCCGTGGGCAAGGAAGAGCGATTCATTCACGCTCGGGACGTGCCTTTGCTCGAATCGCTGGCTTCCGGGCCTCTCGAGCCGCGAGTTTCTCTTCTTCCGCCGTTCGACAACCTCGTCTACAATCAGAGAAGGCTCAACCGGCTGTTCGGGTTCGACTATGTCCGAGAGCAATTCCTTCCGAAGGAGAGGAGACGATACGGCACCTACGTCCTTCCCATCCTGTGGGGCGACCAACTTATCGGACGCCTCGACCCGCGCTACGAGAGAGCGCAAGCCAAGCTGGTGGTGAATTCGGTCCATGCCGAACCGTCCGCTCCGAGGGACCGTGCGGTCGGTCGCGCAATCGCGAACAAGGTCGACGATTTGGCGGTGTTTTTGGGCGCCAAGGAAGTGGTCTACACTTCCCAGGTGCCAGATTTCTGGAAGGGTGTGCTTCACTAGCCGAGACGCAACCAGTTCGGATCCTCGTTCCGCCGGGGTCGAACTATGTGCGACAGTTCTTGCAGCCGCGCTCTAGCCGATCCAGATCGTCTCGGCCAGGGTCC
>JASHUP010000198.1 GCA_030039915.1 Thermoplasmata archaeon
CTCGACGGACTATGACCGCTCGGACCGGCTCTACTTCGAGGAGATTACCCTCGAACGGGTCCGGGACATCTACGATTTCGAGTCGTTCGACGGGGTCGTGACCTGCGTCGGAAGCCAGCTCGCCCAAAACTTGACCCCGCTCCTGCACCTCTCGGGGATCCCGATCCTCGGGACCTCCTCCGAGTCGATCGACACCGCGGAGGACCGCGCCCGGTTCGCCCGTCAGCTCGAGGCCCTGGGCATCCCGCAGCCGGCCTGGCGCGCGTTCACGACGGTCGACGCCGCGAGCGCGTTCGCGGACGAGGTCGGCTATCCGGTCCTCGTGCGGCCGTCGTACGTGCTGAGCGGCCAAGCGATGCGGGTGATCGCCGGCCGCCACGATCTCGACCGGTTCCTCTCCCAGGCGGCGAGGGTGTCGCCGGAGCACCCGGTCGTGATCACGAAGTTCGTGGAGGGAGCGGACGAGGTCGAGCTCGACGCGGTCTCCGACGGGGAGCGCGTGCTCGTCGGCGGCATCCTCGAACACGTCGAGCGGGCGGGGGTCCACTCGGGCGACGCGATCTTCTGCCTCCCACCGCGGCACACGCCGCCCGAGGTGCAGGAGCAGCTCCTGCGGGCCGCGGGCCGACTCGCGCGCACGCTCTCCATCCGCGGTCCGTTCAACGTCCAGTTCCTGGTGAAGGACCGCGCCTACCAGATCATCGAGCTCAACCTGCGCGCGAGCCGGTCGCTTCCGTTCCTCACGAAGGCGACCGGGATCCCGCTGCTCCGGGAGGCCGCGCGCGCGATGCTGGGTCGACCGCTCTCCCGGGAGGGGGTCGCGCCGCTGCCTCCGAGCCGCTTCGGGGTCAAGGTCCCGCAGTTCTCCTTCCTCCAGCTCGCCGGCTCCGATCCGCTCCTGGGCGTCGAGATGCAGTCGACGGGCGAGGTCGCCTGCTTCGGTCCCACGTTCTCGGACGCCCTCGTGAAAGCGCTCGTCGCGACCGGCGTGAAGCTCGTCCCGCGTCGGGGCACCGCGTTCCTCTCGGTCGGGGGCCGGGAGCTGAAGGAACAGCTCCTGCCGACCGCGAAGCGGCTGCGCGCCCTTGGGCTCGCGATCACGGCGACCGAGGACACGCAGGCGTTCCTCGCCGACGCGGGCGTGCGCGGAGTGCGGGTGCTGCACAAGGTCTCGGAACCCGACCGACATCCGAACGTCCTTGAGGCGTTCGACCGCGGGGGGATCGACCTCCTGCTCAACGTGCCGCTGTCGCTCACCCAGGAGAAGTTCGAGCAGATGCTCGAGGACGAGTACATCCTTCGACGCCGCGCGGTCGAGCTCGGGGTCCCGCTCTTCACGAGCCTCGAGGCGTTCGCGGCGTACGTCGAGGGGGTCGCCTGGCTCGAGGAGCATCCGCTCACGGTGGACGCGCTCTACGGAACCCCGGAGCCGGGGACCGAATCGTCGGGCGGTCCGCCCGGGATCCCGGTCACGCCGCGCCGCCAGCGCCGCCGCGCACGTCGGCCCCGCCGACGCTAGCGACCGCGAGAACCGAGCCCGTCACCCCGAGATCGGGAACTTCGTGAGCGTGTACTCCGGGATGATCGTCGAGGTATCGAGGACCTCGGGGATCCCGCGGATCCGTTCGGTCACGAAGTCGAGGACCTGGCGCTTGTTGGAGGCGCTCGGGGGGAAGTTGAGGACGACCAGGATGTCCCAGTCGCCCGTGAGGAAGTGGAGCTCCTTCACCTGCGGCAGGGTCTCGAGCAGCCGCTTGATCTTGTCGAGGTCGCCGCCGCGGACCTTGAGGTAGGAGAACGCGCGGACGCTCTTCAAGTCGGTCGGCATCAGATCGGCGAGCTCCTCCTCGGTGAACGCCGCGGCGCCTTCGAGGCGACGGCCGAGCGGGGAGATGATCACCGGGAACGTCTGCACGCCCTTGAGATGTTCCGCGACGAGACGCTCGATCCGGCTCACCCGCGCGACGTCGACCACCCGGACGTGGTAGCCGCGCTGGGCGGCGATCTCTTCGACGAGCGCCTGACAGCGGGCCTGGTCGTCGGAGAGGAAGAAGACCGTGTTGTCCCCGACCGCGTCGCTGCCCGACGAGAGGGTGACGGGCGACGACGAGCCGCCCATGAGCCCCGCCTCCGGCGTGGTCGCCGCCGGCGGGGAGGGCCGATAGAACGAGGTGACCGCTTTCTTCGATTGCACGTAGAGCGTGAGGTCGCGGGATTCGTCGGCCATGGATGTCGGCGAAGAGTCGGTGGCTCTATTTAATTGACACCGGCGACCGGCCCCCGCCCGCGAGGGCGGGGGAAAGGGTTCGCGCGTTTCGGGGTGGGCCGGAAGGCCCTCTTCTCGAAACCGGCTAGTAGCGCTTGTAGGAGTCGGAGCGCTCGCGCCCCTGTCCCCCACCGCCGCCACCGCCGCCACCGTACCGTCCGCCGCCGTAGCCGCCACCGCCGCCTCCGCGGTCCCGGTAGCCGCCGCCGCCGAACGACCGGCGCTCGCTCTCGAACTCTTGCTGGCTCATGTCGAGCGACTGGTTGACCTCGGCGATCGCCTCGGTCGACTTCGAGAGGTTCCCGTACCGGCCCACGTTGAGGCGCATGTGGCCGCGCACGAGGGAAACGTAGCCGTTGTCGACGAGGATGACCTCGTCCTTCGCAATGGAACCGATCTGCTCGTTCCACAACGAGAGGATGATCGTCGCCGTGTCGTCGCCGACCACGGCCTCACAGACCTTCCTCGGGTCGCCGAACTTGCCCATGACCTCTTTGGGTTCCCCCACGTTGATCACTTTGGCCAGCACGTTCACTTGCTTCGAGTTCGGCGTCAGGTCTCGCACTTTCGTCAGGGGTTTGTCTGCCATTTC
>JASHUP010000199.1 GCA_030039915.1 Thermoplasmata archaeon
CCCACGAACCCACTGCCTGGCAGCCAGACCGCGGATCGCACGCCGACGATCACGGCCACGTTTGCCGACTCGGGGGGTTCGGTCGTTCCTGGTTCGGTCATCCTCCTGATCAACAAACTCAATTGCACCGGATTCCAAGGCTTCTCGGCGACGCCCACTTCGGTGTCGTGCGCCGTCCCGTCGATCCTCGCACTCAAGAACGGAATTCAGAACGTTACGGTCAATGCCTCGGATTCGGACGGGAACTTCGCCTCGATTACGTGGAACTTCACCATCAACCCGAACGCCACCGGGCCTGGAGCGCCCGTGTTCGCAATCAAAGCTCAGACGATCCTGCTGTACCTCGGCATCGCCGCCGCAGTCGCCGGGGCGGTCTTCTTCGGATACATCGCCTACCTGCGTCAGACCACCCGTTTTGCATTCCGTAAGTACTTCGCAACCCACCCAGTCCAGCGATCCTACCTGGTCTTGTACATCCCATGTGCCGCCGCCTTCGTATTCCTGCTCATCGGTCTTGACTACGTGACCGGCACGCCCGGAATACCGTCGTATGCGCTGGACCTGGTGTTCATCATCACGATTTTCATCGCGCTGCTCGCGTTCGGAATTGACGCGCGCTATCAGCTAGCCCGACTCAGGCTCTACGAGCGAGCGTTCGCGCAGTTCCTCTTCGAAATGGCCGATGCGATGCGAGGAGGACTCGATCCGGCGAAGGCGATCGTAGAAATCGCCAAGACTCAAACAAACATTCTAGCCCGGCCGCTGCGGATCGCGGCGGACGGAATTCGCATCGGTCGTCCGTTCGAAGTCGTCCTCGAGGACATGGCCCGCCCGATTCGTAGTCCGTTGATCAGTCGATACGCCGCGCTGATTGCCGAAGCCACGTCGGTGGGGGGCGACACCGCCACCGTGATTTACCGCGCGGCAAAGGACATGGACGATTTCGTTAAGATTGAGGTGGAGCGGTCCAACCAACTCACGCTTCCCGTAGCGGTGATCTACATTTCCTTCGCCGTTCTTATGGCAGTCCTCTTCGCGCTCCTGTACATTGCCCCCTCTCTGGGTACCCTCAACATCGGATTCCTGACGCCGGGCAGCAACGCTCTCAAAGGCACAACCGCTCCGAACATTCCGAGACTTTCGCTCTCCGAGCTCCACGAACGATTCTTTGAACTGACGATCATCAATTCACTGGGTACCGGCGCGATTATCGGGGCGTTCACGGAGGGCCGAATGCGCTACGGAATTCTCCACGCGCTGGGATTGGTCGCCGCGACGACCGTGCTCTTCCTGTTTATTTTCCCGTGATTGCCGGCGACCTTCGCAGCGAGCTGGCACTGGGAGAAGCGGCGCCCCTCGAGCGCCGATGCGCCAGACTCGCAGTGCCCATGCGGCACGCGGGTCGACAGGATCGTTCGCTATCGCTCCAGACCGTTATGCCTGGTCACTCAGGGGTGTAGAGCGAGTACAGGACGGTCGCAATTCCATCGAGTCCGCTGGTCGAAGTGACCGTCAGGGACAGCGAGAAATTCTCGAACGTGTTAGGACTAGTGCTGGGGGCGAGCGGGCTCTGCGTTTCAACGTCCGCGCCGTACTCGATCGGCTGTGAGAACCAGTTCCCCGCTTGCAGCGTCACGGGAGCGGATGTCGTGCACGGCGGCATATCGCCGCTCACGCAGGTGGTTGTCGTTTCCGATCCGGTCCACGCCCAAGAGACGATTGTAGCGTTCTGCCCCGAGGGCAGGAAGGATCCGGTACCGTCGAGGACGGTGGCGAACGTCGATCCGAGCGGTATCACGTCGACCTTGACAATAGGAACGGGAGGAAGAGCAGTGAACGTGAAGTCGTTGCCGAGTGCGGTATAGAGGTCGATCTTCAGGTAGGAGTTGTCCGGAAGGACCAGACCCGTCACTCCGAAGGAGTTTGGCACCGGGCCCAGAGTGGCTGACGTCCATTGGGCGAAGGTGATGCCAAAGGTGGCTGAGCCGCTCGCGGGGAGCGAGTAGTAGAATCCCACTCCGAACGACGGGGTCTGATCGAGCCCTGCGACCGTATAGTTCGTCACAACGTTGCCGTCGACCAGAATTCCGTCGATAATCGTCGGATTGGGGTCCGTACTTGCGACGGTGAAATTCAGCAACGCGTAGTCTCCGCCACCGTCGTCCGCAGTGCCGTAGGGTGAGATCGACTCCACCCGCAGATCCTCGAGGGCTCGGGCATGATTTTGACTTTGCTCGTTCAGATAAGCCGCCTCGTAGGATGCGACGAATGCGGCGAGCGCGATCGCTGCCGAGACCACAATCAGAATGAGCATCAATGTCCCGACGATTTCGGCTATCCCGCGGGCCTTGCGGCCCGGGGAGACCCATCGGCCTCGCCGCACGACGGCCCGAGCGGAAGGATGCGCTTTAGGCGTATCCTACATAGAATTCGTAAGAAACCGGAATCGACCCGCACACCCCGATGACATAGTTATGCGACATCGGCGGTAAGGGGACCCATGGGACTTCCGGTCGAGGTGCCCGGGCTCGACACCATCATCCCGCAACTGGGAGACGGAAGGATCGTGGTCGTAGAGAGCGGGGCCGACGAGGCGAAGAGCTTCTTCGTTCGAACTCTCGCTCGGACTGCGCTGGGCCTAAAGTGGCCCGTCACGTACCTGACGTCGCGGGACGGGCCGGAGCTGAGCCACGCCATCCTCAACGGTGGGGCGATCGCTTCCGTACTTCCGACGCTACTTCAGGTCCTCGAGCGAGAGTCGATTCGAGGGTGGTCGGGTCTCGATGTGGCTCGCGGGCTCCTGGCGATCGACTCGTTCTCCTTCCTGACACTCGACCTTCCGATCGATCAGCTTTCGGAGCTCATGCGGCGACTCCGAGCAGCGGCGCACGTCCAGGCACTGACCGTGGTCCTGGCGACGGATCGTGGAATGTTCGAACCTCGATCGGAGGCGGTGGTGTTCCACCTCGCCGATGGTGTGATTCAGTTCCACGCGAAGGAGGGCCCCGAAGGGTTGGTACGATTCCTGCGCGTCCCAAAGTGGACGCAAGGAACGTTTGTGGACCGCAACATCTACTACGAGTACGACGGTAGCCGGCTCGCGATCGACCTGCGGCGTCGGGTGCTCTGAGGGAGGAGGACGAAATGCCGACCGCGTCGTACGACCGCTACGGACTGACCAGCAATCCGTTCCGAGACTTGGCGAGCGAGAGCTTGGATGATGTGGAAGTCTACCACGTCAACATGGACGTGGATCGTAGTCTCGGCACCATCAAGGAGGAGATTTTCGACAAGGAGAACCGCGCCCTCGTCGCGCTGGTCGGTCTGCACGGTGCAGGAAAGACCGAGCGCCTCCTCGTCGCTCAGTCCGACGCGAAGGAACGCAAGGCGTTCTGCGTCTACTTCGACGTGACCACCAAGATGACTTGGGTGACGAAGGGGATCGCTCAGGCGATCGACAAGTCCGCGAAGCTCGGCGGATTCCAGCGAATCTTCAGTTCCCCGAAGTGGTTGCGTGACGTGATCTCGCTCGAGAAAATCAAGGACACCAACTACGACCCCGTGAAGGCGGGACAGGCGATCGCCGAGGCGCTCAACGCCAACGCGCCGGCCTTCCTTCTGCTCAACGACCTCCACAATCTCTCATCCTCCGCAGAGCTGAACGTGTTTTCGAAAATGCTCCAAGAACTCTCCGATTCGATCAAGCCAGGCGTACTCGTGATGTTCGGGGCGTT
>JASHUP010000200.1 GCA_030039915.1 Thermoplasmata archaeon
GTCGCGAACGCGACGTACCCGACCTCCGTGGCGATCGCGACCTTGCTCGCGAGCGCGTACAACGATTCCGAGGCTCGGAACCTCCCTCCCTGGGACCCGGCCGTCGTCGACGCCTACTTCAACGATACCCTCGGTCCCGGATGGCCCTCTCCGAACGTGACCGGCGTGCCGGTCACCGTCGCCAGCGTGACGCCGCCGCTCCCCGGATCGTTCGGCGCGGTGAACGACTCGACCCTGCTCGAGGCCGAGAACTCCCTCGACCTTGAGATGGCGGGGAGCATGGCACCGGGCTCCTCGATCTACAACTTCTACTTCGCGGGGAGCCTCCTTGCAGGGTCGGCCACGGTCGGCGATGCTGCGGATTATCTCGCCGCCGATCTCGCCGAGGCACTGGCCTACAACTACACGCCCGCCCACCTCGCGACCGTGAGCTGCTCCTTCGGGCTCCCGGACTTGAACGACTCGGCTTGGAATGCAGAGCTCGCGACCGCGGCGGCGACCGGCGTCACGATCACCTCGGCGAGTGGCGACCAGGGGAACGCTCCGGATTCTCTTACAGGTCGCGATGACGGTCAATGGCCGATCTGGCCTGCCACCGCTGCGTCCAACGACTCCGGTTCCGTGTCCGTGGGCGGGGTCAGCCTCTCTCTGTCGGGAACACCGACCTCCTCGTTCAACGGCACGGAGATCAACCTCTCCTACGACCCCGACGCGGGGTCAATCTCGTCGGTCTCGGCATGGTGGGACACCTCCGGGGGACCGGGCTACTACGCCGGAACCGAGGGGGGCGTGAGCAGCGAGTTCTCCGAACCGTACTGGCAATTCCATTCGGCGGCCCAACCGGCCGTCGTGAACGCTACCTTGCTCCAGGGAGCGAGCGTGCTCGGCCGATCGGGACCGGACCTCGCGCTCGCCGGAAATGCGACCATCGCCGCGGTCTACGCCAACTCGACCGGCACGGTCTTCGTCGTGATCCTGGAGGGGACCAGCATCGCCGCGCCGCTCCTCGCCGGTCTCCTCGCCGACGTGGTCGCGGTCGAGAATAACGGCTCGACGGCGCCATGGACCTCGCTCGGATTCATCGACCCCGAGGTCTACCGCTTTGCGAGCTATTTCGCGACGCATCCGGGTGCCTCGGGAGATCCGTTCTTGGACGTCGTCTCCGGACACAATTACGTCTTCTCGGCGGCCCCCGGATGGGACCCGCTCACGGGCTGGGGAGGGGTCGACGCTCCGGCGTTCCTCGCGGCGGACCGGAACGCCACGCTCCTCGACTACGTCTACGACGGCCCCACGCCGGGGCTGCCCTCGCACTCGTCGACCACCGCCTCGGTCCCGTACGTCTACATCTACGCCATCTTCGGGGTCGGCCTCCTCGTCGCCGTGGTGCTGGTGGTCGTGGCCTCCCGTGCGTCCCGACGTGCGCCGGCCGGCTCACCGGTCGTGCCGTGGGGGGCTCAATCCGGCCAGCCTCCGCCGCCGGGAACCTACCCCGGAGCGACCTTCCTCTGTCCGTACTGCGGGGCGGTCCGGCCGGCCGCACCCGTGCGATGTCCCCAGTGCGGAGCGTTCTAGGACGCCATCGGCGGTTCGGACGTGGAGGGCTCCGCGGGCTCGGGAGCCTCGGAACCGCCGTCCGACGGTATCGTCCCCGGCTCGACGGGGGCCGCCTCTGCCGGTGCGCTCGGCGGCGCTCCCGAGGAGGGGACCACCCCGAGCTTCTGCTCGAGGAAGCGCCGGATCTCTTCCGGACGTGTCGACGAGATCCCGAAGTACTCCGCGAACCGTCGGGTGGTCGTCAGCTCGAGGGTCGACCCCTTCGGCTCGGTGTGGACGAGACCGAGGCCCCGGAGGTGCTGGACCTCCTCGTAGGCCACATCTCCCAGCATCCGAACGAGCACGCTCTGGAGGATCGGTTGGTGGTACGCCACGAGCGTCAGGGCCCGGACGGTGCGCGGCGCCATCTCGACGGGGGTGACGGAGTGGACGGTCGGCACGTATCTCTCCTGGAGCTGGAGGGCGTAGCGATCGCCGACGCGGCGGACTTCGAGCGCCGACTGGCGGTGACCGTACGTTTGTTCGAGCGTCCGGACGGCCCGTTGGACGGGCCGGTAGTCATCGAGACTCAATGCCTCGGCGATCTCCCGTACCGCGAGGGGTTTTCCGCTGGCGAACAGGACCGCTTCCACCTGAAAGACCAGGTCGTCGAGCTTCGATGGCATGGCGCCTTCCTCCCTACGTCCCCTCCGCGACCGCTTTGCGCGCCTCGGCGGTGCGCACCACGAGCACCGGGGAGTCTCCCAGCACTTCTTGGCGCAGCTCCACCGAGCGCTCGCGGGCGAGGAAGAGGAGCGCGAGGAAGATCGCGACCAGCCGATCACGACCCGTGAGCGGGTTCCACAGCTCGAGGAGCGGGAACGGTTCTCCGATGGGATGGGTGAGCGTGGCGGACCAGGTGTCGGCGAGGTCGCGTTCGGGGACCTCCCCGTGAACGAGCACTTCGGGGGGCGCTCGCTGCTCTTCGCGAAGTCGGTCGCGCAGTTCTTCGATCCGCAACGCGCGCCGGGCGTCCGCTTCGGCCTCTCCGAAGGCGCGCACGAGCTCGAGGAGCGAAACCGGTCGGGTCTCGGGGTGACGGACCATCTCGATGAGCGGCGGCGGGTCGGTCGACCCGAGCACGGTGCTCGTCACGTCCACGGCTTCGGGGGTCTCGAGCAGCGGAAGGTAGCCGTCGTCCGCGCCCTCCGCGGGAAGCGTTCCGTCGGCGGGAGCCTCGGGGAGAGCGCGGATCTTGAGGATCTCCTCCGATTGGAGGTAGAGGATGTTCCAGGCCATGTAGACGAGGCGACCGGCGATGGCGAAGTTGACGGCGCCGTCCTCGCGAACGCGCTCGAGGTACGACTCCGTGAACTTGACGAGGTCGATCTCCCAGGGGTCGAACTCCTCCTCCATCACGAGCTCGAAGAGGAGCGCGATGGCCTTCTGGAACGGGTCCGCGATGACGATGTGGACCCCCTCCTTGAGGCTCTGGACGAGCGTGAGGTAGCGCTCGAGGAGCGGGCTCTGGCTCTCGCTTTCGCCGATGAGGGATCGGTGGAACACCAGGTAGCGCAGGACCTTCTCGGCCGCTTCCCGGGGGACCGTGCCGCTCGGCGCCAGCTCGACCGCTTCGGTCTCCGAGATCGTCACTGCGCCTCC
>JASHUP010000201.1 GCA_030039915.1 Thermoplasmata archaeon
CGAGACGGTAAAAGCGTATGGTTCGGGATGCAGGTCAGGGTTCTAGTAGCCGAGTTCCGCTCGCCCCGCCGTGGGCATTCCCGGTCCGAGCCTCGTTCCCTGGGCCGCCGCGATCCTCGCCTGGGCCGCGCTCGCGGGGATGCTGGGCGAAATCGTCCGAGGGCTCCTCGCTCGCTACGTCGGCCTCTGGCGACACCCCGAGCCGATCGAACGACTCCTCCTCGATTTCTATCTCGGCGGGGCGGTCGTCTTCGTTCTCGCGACGATCCCCTGGTCCGGCTTTGTGGGTCCGGTGGTCTACCTCCTTCCGATCGTCGCGTGGATCGGTCTCGGTATCCGCTGGATGCGCTCGTCGCGAACTCCGAACTGGATCCGCTACGTTCGGGCGTCCCTCGCGACGCTGGTCCAACCGGTCTACCTGGTCGTGCTCGCGTCCGCCCTGGGCCTATTCTTGGTCGAGCTCGCGACCGCGCTGCCGATCGGCACCGGCAACACGTTCGACTCGAGTCTTCTTACCCTCTATACGAGCAGCCTCCTCCAACACCATACGACCCCGGTCTCCTTCGCTCCCTACGCGGTAACCGGGCTCCTCTACCCCCAGGGGACGACGGTTTGGCTGGGATGGGCCCAGCTCCTCCTCGGACCGCCCCCCGCCCGAACGGCCCTGCTCGTGACCCCACTCTTCTTCGCGCTGGCGCCGCTCGCGGGATTCGTCTTCGGCCGACGGCTCTTCGGCAGTGACCGTGCGGGACTTGCGACCGCCTTGCTCCTTGCCTGGGTGGGCCCTGGGACGCGAGCGATCGTTGTCGGGAGCAACGACTTCGTCGTCGCGTTCCCTCTCGTACTTCTCCTGGCGGCGGAGGCGGTCGTTTGGCTCCGGGCCCCACTGCTTCGTCTATCGGACGCTGTCGGCTTTGGCCTTCTGGCCGCGTATTCGGTGGCCTTGAACCCGGTGGGGGCCGAGTGGATCCTGATTGCGCTACCGGTCGCCGCCCTCCTTTGCCAACCTCGGTTTGGCGGAGCGGCCCGCGGTTGGTTCGTGCGATGGACCGTGACCGTCGGTGTGACCCTCTTGGGGACCGTCCCGCAGCTGTATGTGCTCCTTGCGGAACACTCGAATCCGGGGCAGCTCGCCGGGGCCAACCCCGTCTCCCAGGGGGGTTCCAACGGAATCTCGACCGCCCAGTTCATCGGCTCGATCGACCCGTTTCTGTTCGGGTCCAGCGACACGGGGCTCTCCCCCCTCGCCGCGCTCCGACTGGAGATTGCGGTACTGATCGTGCTCGGCCTCGCGCTCCTGCTCCTTCTGCCCCGGGATTCCGTCCTCGGACGCTACTTCGACGGGTTCCGAGCCTTCCTTGCCGGAGCGGTGGTGGCGACGATCGGCCTGCTTTCCGTACTCTGGGCGGCGAGCACGGGGTTTGCCCCTGCCGTCGTCTTCGCGCGAATTTCGAGCGAGAGCGAACTCTCCTGGTGGCTCTTCGCGCTCTACGGCCTCATCGCGACCGCTCCGCTCGTGCTCGCGCTCGAACGGTTCGCCGGCTGGGTCAAACGAACCGCTCCGGCGCCCGTGCAGAACCGACCGTACTCTCGACCCGGTGTCGGATTCCGTAGCTCCCCTCCCATGGCCCGGACGCTCCTGCCGCTCGCGGTCGCCCTGGTGATCGTGGTCCCCGGGGTCGTGCTCACCCCGAGCGAGCTCCCTTCGGCCCTCTCGGAGCAATACCACGACTTTGGGAACGTCACGGCGGCCGACTTCGCCCTGCTCGCGTTCTCGGGGTCCTACCTCCCGCCGGGAGCGCGGGTGCTCGTCGCCCCGGGGAGCGCGGGGCAGTTCTTACCGGGCTACTGTTCCGACATCGTCCTGCTGTATCCGATGGTGCCCGGGTGGCCGACGGTGAACGCTTCCTACGAGCGGCTGGTCCATGATCTGTCGAACGGCACCCTCGGTCCGGCCGACACTCGAGCGCTGTCGACGCTCGAGGTGCAGTACATCGTGGTCACGGGCAACAGCACGATCTTGTGGCCGGCGTTCTCGGCTCGACCGCTGCTCGCGGATCCGGCCGCCTACCCGAAGATCTTCGCGGAAGGCGACGCCTACCTCTTCGGGGTCCTCACGTAGTTCGTCGGCACGCCGAGTCGGTTCAGATGAACTCGTCCAGCAGCTCCGTGCGACCCTTGAGTCCCGACGGTTGCGCGTTGAGAGGGCCCGCAGCGAGCACTTCCTCCAGGTCCTCGTACGTGGGGCGGTCGACCGAGTAGAACAGCCCGATCGGGATCTTGTCGCCCCACTCGAGGGAGCGCTGCCAGGCGGCCACGATGTCCGAGGGGTTGTGGCCCGAGCTCTCGAGTTTGTAGACCCGCTGCCGGAAGTAATCGAACGTGTTGATCTTGTTGTAGGTCACGCACGGCGACATCACGTCGACGAACGCGAACCCCTTGTGGCTGATCCCATTCGCGACGAGGTCGGCGAGATGCTTCACGTCACCGGAGAACCCGCGGGCGACGTACGTCGCGCCGCTCGCCAGGGCCAACGACACCGGCTCGATCGGTCGCTCGATCACTCCCGCCGGAGTCGACTTGGTCTTCTGGCCCATCTCCGACGTCGGACTCGCCTGGCCGGTCGTGAGACCATAGATCTGATTGTCCATGGTCACGTACGTCAGCTTCACATTGCGTCGCATCGCGTGGATGAAGTGCCCCACGCCGATCCCGAAGCCGTCTCCGTCCCCGCCGGTCGCAATGACCGTGAGGCCGTGATTTCCCCATCGAATCCCCTCGGCGAGCGGGATCGATCGACCGTGGATCCCGTGGAATCCGTAGGACGAGAGGAAGTGCGGCAGGTTCGACGAACATCCGATCCCGGAAGCGATGACGACGTCCTTGCTCGGGATCTTGAGGCGCTTCAGCGCCATCTCGATCGCCGCGACCACTCCGAAATCGCCGCAACCGGGACACCAGGTCGGCTTGGTCTGCGACTTTCCGACGATCGGCAACTGGGTCGTGGGGGAGACGATCGGCACCGCTGCGCTCTCCGCCATGGTCAGAGCACCTCCTCGGCTCGCTCGAGGATCTGGTGCGGGTAGAACGGCTCACCGTCGTACTTGAGGAAACGGTGCGGGAGCTCGATGCCGGCCTCGGCCCGCAGAAGGTTTCCGAACTGCCCGGAGTAGTTTCCCTCCACGAGGAGGGTCTTCCGGGTCCGCGCGAACACCGCCCGCACCGCGCCCGGGTCGAGCGGGTAGAGGGTCGGGAATCGCAAGAGGTTCGTCTCCTTGCCCTTTTCATGAAGCAACGCCATCGTATCGCGGACGGCTCCGACAGTGGAGCCCCAGGCCACGAAGGTGAGCGGGGCGTCGGCCGGACCCTCGAACATGGGCGGAGGCGTGTCCTTCGCGAGGCCCTTCAGCTTGCGCATCCGCTTCTCCATCATCTTCTCCCGGATCGAGATCGACGCGGGGAGCCCCACCAGAATATCTGACACGTCGTGTCCGGCCTCATCGTGCTCGTCGGAGAGCGTGATGTGGTTCAGGCCGGGCTGGCCGGGGAACGCCCGAGGCGAAACGCCGGACTCCGTGTCGAGGTAGCGATGGTAGTCATGACCGTTCGGCTGGACGGTGACAAGCGACGGGATCGGTACGTCGAGGTCGATCTTCTCCCGGTCGACCCCTTCCATCGCTTCCGCGAGATGGAAGTCGGTCATGAGCAGCACCGGCGTCTGGTAGCGCTCCGTGAGGTCGAAGGCCGTGATCGTGAGGTGATACGCCTCCACCGGGTCGGACGGGGCGAGCACCGCTCGGGGCCACTCTCCCTGACCGGCGCCCAAGAGGAGGTTCAGGTCGCCTTGCTCGGTCTTGGTCGGTAGGCCCGTCGACGGACCGGCTCGGGCCGCGTCAACGACCACAACCGGGACCTCGGCCATACCGGCCATGCCGAGACCCTCGGTCATGAGCGCGAATCCGCCGCCGCTGCTCGCGGTCATCGACCGGACCCCCGCGTAGGAAGCCCCGATCGCCATATTGATGGACGCGAGCTCGTCCTCGGATTGCTTCACGACGATTCCGAGCGCCCGGGAATGCGCGGCGAGCCAGTGCATGATCGAGGAGGCCGGGGTCATCGGGTACTGGACCAGGAACTTCAACCCCGACGCGGCGGCGCCGAGCGCGATCGCCTGGTTCCCCGTCATCAGGAGCTTCGGGGGACCCACCTTCGTGAGAGCCTTCGGGTGGCTCGTCCCCTGCTGCTCCGCAAGGCGATAGGCGTCGGTGCTGGCACCGATGTTCCAGTCGACCACCTCACCGGCCTTTCGACCGAACGAATCCGAGAGGACCTTGTGCAACACGTCGAGCGGGATGCCGGCGAGGAATGCCGTCGCGCCGAGACCCGCCGCGTTCTGCAGAATCGACTGAGTGGTGTACTTGCGCGCGATCTCGAGGGTGGGCACCGAAAGGAGCTGGATCTTCGGCGGGACATCCCCCGGTGTGAGCGGGAACTTCTCCGGGTCGAAGATGACGGTGCTGCCCGGATGGAGGATGGGGGCGTGCACGTCGACCGTTTGGCGGTCGAGTGCATAGAGGATGTCCGCCGAGTCACCTTGGCAGTGAATCGGCCCCTCGGACGCGCGCGCGTGGAACCAGACGTGACCGCCCCGGATCACGGATTGGTACGCATTCAAGCCGAACACATGCAGACCCATCCGCGAGAAACTTCGCGCGATGTTCTCGCCGAGCGAGGCGATGCCGTCCCCCGCCTGGCCTCCGATACGGACGGCGATTTCCGTCATGGGTACATCGAGGGAGCGTTCGTATTAAGCGGTTATGTGAAGTCGGCCTGTCCACAACCCTTTGAACGAGGACCGATTGAGCCCCGCGATGCGTGACGCGGTCACGGTTCTCCTCTTCGCGACGGCGCGTACCGCCGTCGGGACCGCTCGGTTGGTATGGCCGGTCGGTTCCGACGGCATGAGCGCGCGTTCGCTGCTCCGCGGGCTCGTCGTCTCCTACCCCCAACTGGGACCCACGATCCGGACCAGTCGATTCGTGCTCAACGGGGAATACCTTTCCAACTTGACCACCCGGATCCGCCCGGGCGACGAATTCGCGGTCCACCCGCCGTACGGGGGAGGCTGACCCTGAGCGTGCGTCTCACCCACCGACGGCTCTCGGCCTCGGCAGCGATGTCGGCGCTCGAGGGACCGGGTCTCGGCGGGCTCGTCCTCTTCGCTGGCCGCGTCCGTCCGGACCCGACGACGCGAGGTCGGGTGGTCGCGCTCGACTACGAGGCCCACATGGCCGTCGCACGGAAGGCCCTGACCGACCTCGAGCGGAGGGCTCGGGTGCGCTTCGGCGCGGAGCGCATCGTGCTCTGGCACCGGGTGGGAATCGTGCCGGTGGGCGAAGCTTCGGTGCTGGTGGGGGCCGCCACGGGCCACCGAGCCGCGGCGTTCGCGGCGGCGCGGTTCCTGATCGAGAAACTGAAGGCCGAGGCGCCTATTTGGAAGGCGGAGCGAGAACGACCCGCGCGTCGACGGCGACGACGCCCTGCCGGACGGGGCGGACGATGAGCGGGTTGATGTCGAGCTCGA
>JASHUP010000017.1 GCA_030039915.1 Thermoplasmata archaeon
GGAGAGTCGGGATGCGGGAAGACGACCGTCGGCCGCATGCTCATGCGTCTCATCGAGCCGACCTCCGGCCACACGTTCTACCGCCCGCCGCCCGAGGTGTCGTCGCGGCTCCGGGAGCTCTACCGGGAGCTGGCTCCCTACGCGGGCGCGGGGGACGGGGCGGAGGCCCTGCCCGCGAGCGTGAAATCGGCGGTCGAAGAGATCGACACGCTCGCCGACCGCTACTCGATCTACCGAAAGTCGCCGCGCCAGATGCGCGACGTCCGCGCGAAGTTCCAGATCGTGTTCCAGGACCCGTTCAGCTCCCTGAGCCCACGGCTCCTCGTTCGCGACATCGTAGCCGAGCCGCTCGACGTGCACCACATCGGGACGGAATCGCAGCGCACCGACCGCGTGCGCGAGCTCCTGCGGGACGTGGGCCTCAGCCCCGAGCACCTCTGGAGGTTCCCGCACGAGTTCTCCGGCGGGCAGCGCCAGCGCATCTGCATCGCGCGCGCGCTTGCGCTGCGGCCCGAATTCATCGTCCTCGATGAGCCGACCAGCGCGCTCGATGTCTCGGTGCAGGCCCAGGTCCTGAAGATCCTGACCTCGCTCCAGCACGACTTCACCCTCTCCTACCTGTTCATCTCGCACCACCTGTCCGTCGTACGCGCCGTGAGCGACCGCGTCGTCGTCATGTACCTCGGCCGCGTCGCCGAGCAGGCGCCGACCGAGGAGCTGTTCGACCGACCCCTCCACCCCTACACGCAGGCCCTCCTCTCGGCCATCCCGATCCCCGACCCGACGATCTCGAGAACCCGCACCGTGCTCGCGGGGGACGTCCCCAGCCCGGCCGCGCCGCCCTCCGGCTGCCGATTCCACACCCGTTGCCCGGCCGTCATGCCGGTCTGCTCGCACGTGGACCCGCCGCTCATCGAGATCCGGCCCGACCACTGGGTGGCATGCCACCTCTACCCGGGGAGTGCCTCGGCCGCCGGGGGGGCCGTTCCTCCCGAAGCTTCGGCGGCGGAGTCCGCGGCCATGCCAGCCGCTCCCACCGCCGCCCAGTAGGGCCCGAGGACCCGCCGGTCGCGGGGCGAACGAACCATGATGAGCGAACGGGATGACGCGTCGTTCGACATCCCGGCCGACCCCTCCCGTCCCGAGACCGAGGAGGACGCCCGGAAGCGGGCGCTCGCGGACCCGGGGCCGTCGTGGAGCGAGTGGCTCTATTCGACCGCATTCAAGTGGTGGCTCGGCATCGCGTTCCTGATCGTCGACTCGTGGATCGTCACCACGTTCCTCGAGGCCGGGGCGTGGGTGCTCCTCTTCGCCTGCACGATCGGGGCCGTCTACCTCGAGTACCTGCTCTTCCGGTACCTGTGGGCTCGCCCCGAGGAGATCCGGCGCGGGAGCCGCCCGCGCCGGCGCTGGCCGCCGTTCGAAGTCGGCCGATGGACGCCCGAGGGACGGCGCGCGCGGGAGACGGGGATCGTTCCGACCGCGGAGCCCGCTCCCAGCGACCCCCGAGAGTTTCTCTAGCGAACGTCCGAGGAACGGAGTTCGGAACCTCCCTCCCGGGAACCTTGCGGGAGGGGACTTCTCCCCTCGCGGATTCGAGATGCGGCCCGCGTCAGAGAGGTCTACACGTTGAGACTTTGAAAGAAAAAGAGAGATGGAAATGGTTACCGGCCCCCGGTCACCCGGAGGCCGGCCCGTCTTGGGAGGGTTCGGGTCTACGCTAGATTACCCCGTTCCCGTTGATGGTGTACCAGACACCGCATCCACCGGGGAACCCTTCGATGCCGTTCAGGTCCAGCGAGGCCGGGTTGATCCACGGCGCGATGTACGTCTCCGCGAACGCCTGCTCCGTGTTCACGTAGAGGTTCATCGCCGCGAAGATCGCGTCGACCCGGTTCCAGATCAACTGTCCCTGCACGACGTTGGTGTCGTGGTTCGCGTACACGGCCCAGTAGAGGGTAACGTTGTACGCGACGCCCTGGCAGTCCTGCGGGATGGCCGACTGGTCCGCCCAGTAGTACAGGGTCGAGAACGAGCTGATCGCGGTCGCTCCGTCGCACGAGGCGGAGTTGTACTGCGCCGAGCCCGCACCGGTGGAGAGGACCGCGTAGACGCTGTTGGGCACGGTCCACGTCCCTTCCGCGACTCCGTACGCCGCCCAGTAGTCGTAGGGCTGCGCGTAGTCCGCCGCCCAGCCGAGGAACCAGAGGGCCCACGGGGAGCCCGGAACCAGGTACTCGTAGACGACGCCCGGCGCGACGTAGAACGTGTCGAACACGACCGCGCCACCCGAGATCTGGCTCACGTACTTGCCCCAGAGCTGGTAGATCGCGAAGTGCGTGGGGTCGCCCTCGAAGGCGATCGCGGGTACGTGCAGGGGGTTCGACGACGAGTAGCCGCCCGTGCCGAACTGCGGGTCGTAGAGCGGGTTGCCCGAGGTCGTCAGCTGCTTCCAGTACCACTCAGCCGTGCCCTGGATCGCTGCCGCGCTCGGAGAGACCGAGGGGTCGCTCCACGCGGTGGTCGTCGCATTGTAGCCGGGCCAGCTGACGTTCGTCGGGTAGTAGTTGCCGAGGAACTGCGGGATGAATCCGCCGTAGTTGAACCCGAACTCGATCCCCTGGTACACGTTGTACTCCGCATCGACCGAGGCGTACGGGTACGCCTGGGCGAGGAAGTCTCGCAGGCCCACGTAGTCGAACGTGTTCGCCTGGATGTTCACCTTGTACGGGTCGAACTCCGCGAGGGTCGTCAGGCCGATGTCGAGGTTGAACCCGAAGTTGAAGGTGCCGGTGCTCGGGTTGTTCGAGAGCACGACCTGTCCCTTCGCGGCGAGCGCGAGATACGTTCCCGCGTCTGCCTGCTCGATGGTTGCGGAGTCAGCGTAGCCGGCCGAGAGCTCCTGGATGCCCAGCGTGTCGTCGTCGTCGTAGTAGACCACCACTTTGGGAGTGAAGTCACCCTTCGCCGGCAGACAGTAGGTCTCCCCGGCGCAGCCCGCCGGCTGGTTCCAGCCGGGGTTCTCACCGAGCACGTATCCGACGGTCGGGTTCGCGTTGATCAGGCCATACGGGCCGCTGCCGACCTCGTTGAACCCGACCGCGCAGAACGGCGTTCCGCAGACCGAGTAGTTCCCCTGTCCATCGAGCTCGAGGCCGTCCCACGATGTATCCGACTGCGCCGCGACGAAGCTCGTGAACGACGACTGGCTGGTGCTGGTGGCGCCGCCGGGGAGCAGGCACGGCTCGTCCGCGCCACTCGCCTTGAAGCCCGGAACGCCCGTTCCCTGGGCCGTGTACCAGCCGCACGACTGGATCGCGCCCGCGGTCCCGTGCGCCAGGTAGTCGAGGATGGCCGGCTGCGCGAAGCCGCTGAGGGCGGTGTCGAAGGTGATGCAGCCGTGCGCGCTGGACATCGCGGATGCCGGACAGAACGCCGAGTCGTTGATGAGCATCGAGTTCAGCAGGTTGGCCGGAGTGTTGTTGTACGGGTAGTGGACGGGAGCGCCGCCCGGGCCGGTCAGGTCGAAGTTGGGGTTACCCGCCGGCAGGAGGGCCTGGTCGGCGATCCAGCCGGGGTAGGTCGTGGTGACCGACCCGTCCGCGTACATCATCTGGCGGAGGAACGAGAACATCACGTCCGATGGGTACATGCCCCAGGTCTTGCCCGTGGCGGGGTCGTAGAAGTTATTGGCCGCGCTGATCACGAACGTGATGTTGGCTCCCGAGACGAGCGAGCCCGTTCCCGGGTACATCGCGTTGCACTGCCCGCTGCCGGGGACGCAGGTCGCCGCGTCCGGGATGAACGAATTCGCGGTCGGTCCCTCATCCGTTCCGTTGTAGGTGATGAGGTACTGGAAGACGTTCTCCGTCACCTCTTCACCAATGGTATAGTAGTCTCCCGCAGGGTCCAGCGTCACCGCGCCCGAGGGAGCGACCTCGTAGATCACGAGTTCGCCGGGGTGCGGGCTCTTCGCTACGGGGATCTTACAGGACGAGCAGCCGAGGCCGGCGCCCGTCGCGGCCACGTAGAAGCCCCACGTGTAGGTGAACGGCAGGGTTGCCGTTCCGTTGGTGGTCGTCCCGCTCAGAACGATCGAATACGTTCCGGCGGTGCTGAAGGAGTACGTTCCGGTCGCCCAGGTGCTGCCGTGAGTGTAGCTCTTCTGGGTGACGCCGGTTTCCGCCGCCAGTGTCGGGCCCGCGGCCGACCAGAGCGGGTTCGGCGGCGCGCTCGAATAGCTGCCGTTCACGGTCACGGTGGCGCCCACCCCGATCCAGGGGTAGATGCCGTTCGCGGTGCCGTTACCGAGCGTGGTGGCGAGGGTCGGGAAGTACCCCGAGGTGGCGTTGCCGAGCGACGGGGTGACGCTCACGGGGATCAACGAGCCCGTGCCGGTGTGCGTGATCCCCTTCGTGTCGAGGACCGACCCCGAGAGGACATAGGTTCCCGGGGCGAGGTACTTGTGGGTGAAGGTCGCGGTGGGTCCGGAGGTCGTAGCTCCGTCGCCCCACGCGACTGAGTAAGTCTTGACAGTTTCAGATCCGGTGACGCCCACGGTCGCCGAAAGAGTGGCGCCCGCGGCGATAGAAATCATGGTCTGGCCATATCCAGGGTTATACGGTGTGAACAACGTCACATCGTTGGTCGTGATCGTGGTCGCACACGCACTCGCGGGAGAACAGGTCTTGACCGTTGACTTGGTCGGCGAGACCGACTGGAGGCCGAGATACCCGACCCCCGCGGTTACGACGATCACGACGATCAAGATGACGAGCGCGAACGGCATCGACATCCCACGCCGACCCATTCGGAACCCGGCACCCGCGGGCGTTTGTCCAACGCTATCGCTCATTGGTTTCACCATTGTTCCCTGAGGAACAGGTCGCTGATTCCGCAGGTGGTATATATACTAATATGACTCCGACAGTCGTGCTCTCTCGAAAGCATCCGGTGTGGCTCGCCCCGTCGCTGTTGAGCGCGGACCCGGGGGCGCTCGGCGACGCCGTGCGCGCGGCCGAGGAAGCCGGGGCCGATGCGTTCCATGTGGACGTGATGGACGGGCATTTCGTGCCGAACATCTCATTCGGGCCATCGTGGGTCCAAGCGGTGCGTCGACGGACGCGCCTTCCCCTCGATCTCCATCTGATGATCGAGACTCCATTGCGGTACTTCGAGGCGTTCTCCCGGGCCGGGGGAAACACCCTCGTCTTCCACCAGGAGGCCGCCGAGGAACCCGAGGCGCTCATTCGGGCAGCCCGGGATCTCGGGGTCGGCGTCGGCGTGGCGATCCGGCCCGAGACCTCCGTCGCCACCGTCGAGCCGTTCCTCGGCCGGATCGATGAGCTGACCGTGATGAGCGTGCATCCCGGCTTC
>JASHUP010000018.1 GCA_030039915.1 Thermoplasmata archaeon
GCGAAGCGCAGCAGCTCGTGGAGGTGGCGGTTCAGGTGCTGCTGGCGCGGCGCGAGTTCGGCGCGACCGAGGTACTCGGAGCGGAAGTGCGCCGTGAGCGAATCGACCACGAGGAGCCGGATCGGCTTTTCGCGGGCGAGCTCCTGGGCCTTCTGGACGAGCAGCATCTGGTGGTTCGAGTTGAACGCCCGCGCGACATGGATCCGACCGAGCGCCGCCTCGGGGTCGAGGCCGACCCCCTTCGCCATGTCGACGATCCGCTCGGGGCGGAACGTGCTCTCGGTGTCGATGTAGACGACCTCGCCCGAGAGGCCGCCCTGGGCGACCGGCAGCTGCACGTCCACCGCGACCTGGTGGGCGAGCTGGGTCTTGCCCGTGCCGAACTCCCCGCTGAACTCGGTGATCGCCTGCGTCTCGACACCGCCGCCGAGCAGTTCGTCGAGCGCCTTCGAGTTGGTGGTGACCCGTCCGAGCTTCTTCCTCCGCTCGAGGAGCGTCGTGCCGCTCTCAAAGCCGCCGACGTCCGCTTTCCGGCGGGCCTCGCCGATGATCTTCTGGGCGATGGCGACCCCGATCTCGGCCGCTTCCGCGACGTCGCCCGGCGACGCGACCGCGAGTTCCATCAGGTCGGTGTAGCCGCTCTCGCGCAGTTTCTCGGCGGTGATCCCACCGATCCCGGGCAGGTCTTCGAGGGCGACCGGGGCTTTTGGGGCGGCGGGAGTTTCCTCGGCCCCGCTCGCCTTGGAGCTCGACTTGGACGGCACGTTCGACCGACCGGGTCGAGGGGAGATAAGCGTACGGGAGGGGTCGCGAAACGGTGAACGCTGCCGCCTATCCCGCGCGCTCGAGCGGCACGAACGGCTCGCCGGTGAGACGCTGGAAGACGGTCGTGTAGAGCCGGCTCACCTCGTCGACGAGCAGCGGGGGGAGCGGCGGAATCGCGGGCTCGGGCGCGCCGGCCGTGCGGGCCTGCTGCAGCGTGTCGTAGTAGCCGGTCTGGCGGTAGTGCTGTCGGACGAACTCCTTCGAGAAGTCGACTTGCCGACCGCGCTCGTACGCCGCCGAGTCCCAGAACCGGTCCTCGTCGGCGGTACCGAACGTATCGACGATCATCAGCGCGCCGTCCGCGTCCACCGCGAACTCCTTCTTGCCGTCGACGTGGATGAGGCCGCGCGGCCCGATCTCCTTCTGCATCGCGACGTCGACCTTGAGGATCATCTCGCGGATCCGGTCCAGGTCGGCCGCGGAGAGCCCGGAGAGCGAGAGCGCCTCCTCTTTCGTCAGGAGCCGGTCGACCGGCTCGAGCTTCGTCGTGACTTCGAAATGCGGCTCGGGGAGGGGCTCACCGTACGCGAGCGTCTTCCCCTTCGGGAACCCGAGCGCCTCGGACGAGACCTTTCCCGCCTTGACGCGGTCCCACATCGACCCCGCGAGGTAGTAGCGGACGATCAGCTCGAGCGGGACGAGGTAGTTCGTCGGGTGCGGACCGAGGGTCGCCGGCTTCGGAACGACCTGGACCCGCTTCACCCGCATCGCGGTCGGGCCGGCGAGCGACAGGTAGTGGTGCGGGATGCCGAGACGCGTGCACAGCTCGAACCAGTAGGCCGCGGTCCGAGCGAGGGTCTCGCCCTTGTGCGGGATCTCGCTCGGGATGTGCTTATCGAAGACGGAGATGTCGTTCGTGAAGCGGAACTCGAGCTCGGTCGGGGAGACCTCGTAGACCTCCTTCACCTTCCCGCGGCGGAGGAAGCGCGGGGCCGTGGGCGCGGCGGAGCCTTGCACTTTGGTCATGTCGTCCGACGAGCCCGGGATTCCTTAAGGTTCTCGCCCGCGCCCCGCGGACTGGCTCCCCGGCGGGCCTAGAGCGAACGGGCCTGGACCTCGGTGATCGGTCGGAACCCGCGCTTCGAGTAGAAGCGGCCGGCGATCTCGTTCTGGGAAGGGAATTCGGCCGTGACGACCGCCGCGCCCTTCGCCTTGAGCGCGTTCGAGGTCTCGCGGAGGACGTACTCGCCGACCCCCCGCCGGCGGTAGATCGGCAGGAGGTAGATGTCGAGGATGACGCCTTCCTGCGCCGGCTCGTAGAACGGCCGCTCCCGCACGAGGGCGCGCACGAAGCCCACGACCTTGTCCTTGTCCCCGCCGACCCCCTCGGCGGCGAGGACGACCGCCTTCGGGTCGGTGATGTTCGCCTTCAGGATCTGCCTCGCTTGCTGGTCGGCGTCGTCGCGCACTTTGAGCAGCGGGTCGAACTCTTCGTTCAGCCGCTTGAGCCGGATCAAGAGCGGCACGAGCGCCGGCACGTCGGACTCCTTCGCGGGACGCAGGTGGATCGGTACGGAGGGCGACTCGCCCGGTCCCCCCGAGCGGCCGCTCCCCTCACCCGCCGCGTTCATTTCGAGCGCCTCCGCCGCGCGGGAGCGCGAGGCATGGGAGGCGTAAGACGGGCTCGGGCGAGGGCGCGGACGAGCCGTGCGGGCCGCCCCATCAACGTCTTCGCGCGCTCGAGGAACTCGTCGTGGGAGAGCTTGCGCCGCGCGATGCCGAGCCGGACCGCGGTGTCGCCGACCGCGGCGGCGATGAGCGGGAACACCTCGGGCTCCTCCATCGTGGGGAGCAGGTGGTGCGGAGTCAATCCCTTCAAGGCGGCGCCGCGCGCGAGCTCCTTCGCCGCGGCGAGGACGACCTCGTCCGGAATCGAGCGGGCACGCGCGTCGAGGACCCCACGGAACACGGCGGGGAAGATCAACGAGTTGTTCACCTGGTTCGGAAAATCGCTTCGCCCGGTCGCCACGATCGCCGCTCCCGCCGAGCGGGCGACGTCCGGCCAGATCTCGGGAACGGGGTTCGCGAGAGCGAACACGATCGGGTCCTTCGCCATCCGGTGGATGTGGTCGGGGCGGATCGTGTCGGGGTTGGGCGTCGACGCCGCGAGCAACACGTCGGCCCCCTCGAGGGCCGCCGCGAGATCGCCCGTACGACCGCCGCCGTTCGTAGTGAGGGCGATCCGGTACTTCCACGGGTTCCTCAGCTCGAGCTCGTCGAGGTCTTCGCGGTCGGCGTGGAGGATCCCTTTCTGGTCGACGAGCGTGAGCCGGTGCGCCGGATGGCCCATCTCGAGGAGGAGACGGGCCGTCACGAGGTTCGCGGCGCCGGCGCCGAGGAGCACGGTACGGACCTCCCGTACGGACCGGTGGGTGAGTTCGAGCGCGTTGAGGAGCCCGGCGACCGTCGCGGCGGCGGTCCCGAGCTGGTCGTCGTGCCAGACGGGGATGGGGAGGCGCTTCTGGAGCTCCTCGAGGATCCCGAAGCACTTCGGCGAAGCGATGTCCTCGAGGTTGACGCCGCCGAACGCGGGGGCCATCGCCTCGACGGTCGCGATGAACTGGTCGGGCGAGCTCACCTGGATCGGGACGGGGATCGCATCCACTCCACCGAGGAACTTGAAGAGCAGCGCCTTCCCTTCCATGACGGGCAGGGCCGCGCGCGGACCGATGTCGCCGAGGCCGAGGACGCGCGAGCCGTCCGTGACGATCGCGATCGTGTTCCAGCGACCGGTGAGCTCGAACGAGCTCTCCGGGTCGGCCTGGATCGCGCGCGATACGCGTGCGACGCCCGGCGTGTACCACAGCGAAAAGTCGGCGAGCGAACGGACCGGCACCTTCGGCACGGTTTCGACCTTCCCGCCGAAGTAGCGGGAGAGCTCGAGCGCCCGTTCGCCGAGCAGGTCGGTCTGGTCCTCGCTCCGTTCGGCCGCCGCGGCCTCGCGGGCCTTCCGCCGGGCGGCACGCTCGGGGTCGACGGGCGCGGGCACGCTTTGGGCCATCTCCTCGGGTTCACCCGGCCTCGGTTTATTAACGCTTGTGCGGAGACGAGCAGGGGGTTCGGCAATTGACGGACCGGCGGGTCCCGGACGGCGTCCTCCAAAAGTGCGCCGGAACCCTCGACTAAATAGTCCGGGAATTCTCTTACTCCGAGCCGTGGGCGCTTCGAGCGAAAGCCTCCCGCATCCGTTCGTCCGCCCTCCTCGCTCCGGAGCGGTGCCGCTCGTCTCCCCGACCGACCTCCGGTCGCTGATGGAGTCGAGCGCACCGCCGCTCCTACTCGACGTGCGCCCGGCCCACGAACGGGCGCTCGTCCATTTGGCCGGCGACCGGCACGTTCCCCTCGACTCGATCGGGGCCGCCCTCGGTTCGCTTCCCCACGACCGCCCGATCGTCGTGTACGACCACTTCGGCGCTCAGGCCCGCCGAGCGGCGCGATTCCTCCAGGACCGAGGGTTCCCGCTCGCCGCCGCGCTCGAGGGCGGCCTCGAGGAGTACTCTCGGGTCGCCGACGCGGACCTCGCCCGGTATCCGGACGAGAACCCCGAGGCGCACTTCTTCCTCCGCCAGATCCCCCGGCCGGACGTGGGCTGCCTCACCTACTTCGTCGGCGACCCGGTCGCGCGCGAGGGGCTCATCGTCGACCCGGGCCGGGAGGTCGCTCCCTACCGGGCGCTGCTCGCGGAGGGCGGGTGGCGGCTCGTCGGGATCGTGGAAACGCACACGCACGCGGACCACCTCGCCGGCCACGCCGCGCTGCACGCCGCGACCGACGCTCCGATCTATCTCAGCCGCCGGTCCGAGGCACGCTATCCGCACCGCTCGTTCGCCGAGGGTGACTCGGTCCGCTTCGGCAACGAGGAAGCGGTCGTCCTCGAGACCCCCGGCCACACCCCCGACCACGTGACCTTGCGCGTGCGCGATAAGATCTTCACCGGTGACACGCTCTTGCTCGGAAGCTGCGGCCGGACCGACCTCGGCGGGGGCTCTCCCGAGAATCTCTACGAGTCGCTGGCGACGAAGATCCTCACCCTCCCGAACGAAACGGAAGTCTACCCCGCGCACTACGGGGCACACCACGCGCTCAACGAGCGCCACGTCTCGACGATCGGCTTTGAGCGCGTCCGCAACGAGGCGCTCACGCAGGGTTCGCTCGAAGCGTTCGTGCGGTACATGTCCGAGGGTTGGCCGCCCAAGCCTGCGAACTTCGACCGCATCGTGCGCACCAACCTCGACGAGTAAACCCGCGTCGATTGTCCCTCGTGCAACGCTGTTTCATCGGCCGCACCTCGGCCAAAATTCGTCAGCGTTAAGTCCCCACCGGGGTCGGGCGGGCGATGATCGTCCGCACGGGTCTCACCGGATCGTTCCCTCGCTCCGAAGCCCTGGTCGCCGCGACCCGGGACCTCGACCGAGGGCGAACCAGCGAGGACGCGGTCGAAGAGCTGTACCGACGCACGGAGGCGGAGGTGGTGGAGCTCGAGGAGCGGCTCGGCTTCGAGGGGACGACCGCCGGTTACCTTCGCTGGGCCGACCTCTTCCGCCCCTTCGCGGAGACGTGGGAAGGGTTCACGGTCGGCCCGCTCACCCGCTGGCTGGAAACGAACACGTTCTACCGACAGCCGATCCTGCTCGCGCCCCCCGGCCGTACCCCGGGCGCGTTTGTCTCGCGTCTCCCGCCCCCGACGCTCGAGTCGCCCGGTACGGCCCGCGTCCTGTTGCCCGGACCGTACTCGTTCGCCGTCATGCTCGACAACCGCTCGGGCGAGACCGAGCCCGCGCTCATCCACCGGCTCGGGCGACTCCTCGGGGACGAGGTGAAGGAACTGAGGGCGCGGGGCTTCTCCACGTTCCTCTTCTCGGAACCGCAGCTCGTCGTCCAGCCCCCCGAGGGCCCCCGGGCCGAGGCGGTCGTCGCCGGCTACCGCGCGGTCCAGGGCGCGCTCAACGGGGGCACCTCGATCGTCTGGACGTACGGCGCGGACGCGGCCCCGGCGTTCCCGCTCCTCGACCGATTGCCGGTCTCGGTGGTCGGCGTCGACCTCGCCGAGACCGAGGTCGACCAGCTCCCCGAGAGCCCGACCCACCAGGGTCTCGGGCTCGGGGTCGTCGACCCTCGGACGACGCTCGAGGAGGACCCGGCCGAGGTCGCTCGGGTCGTCCGGGAGGCGTACGCGCGCCGACACCCGAGCTCGGTCTGGCTCGGTCCGGGGGCGCGGCTCGACTTGTTGCCGTGGGAACCGGCGACGCGCAAGCTCCACGTGCTTCCCGCCGTCCAGAAGGCGCTCACGGGAGGCACGTCGTGAGCGAACGACCGCTCTTCCCGACCCAGGAGATCGGGAGCCTCGCGAAGCCGCGCTGGCAGCTCCTCGGCCAGCGGGCCGAGCCGCTCGATGAGGCGGCGAAAGAGGAGCTGCGGAGCTGGGACGCGCGGGTCGGCTTCGCGCGCGAGGCGTCCTCCGTGCGGGACGCCCTCCTCGAGGGCCGGCCGCGGGACGCGAGCCCGGAGACGGTGCGGGACTTAGGGGCCCTCTTCGCCCTCCGCTATCTCGAGACGGTCGGGCTCACGCGGGTCTACGACGGCGAAGCGCGTCGCATCGAGATGTACGAGTACCCGATCCGCCAGATGCACGGCTTCCGCTTCGGCGGGCACGTCCGTTCGTTCGACAACAAGTACTACCTCAAGGCCGCGGTCACCGACGAGGTGCGCCTCGACCATCCGTATCACCTCGAGGAGTTCGACTTCGTGAAGCGCCACGCCCGCGCGGAGCCGAAGGTGCCGATCACCGGTCCGTACACGCTCGCGGACTGGTCGTACAACGAGTACTACCTCGCCCGCCAGCGCGGTTGGAAGGGTCGGTCCGCACGACGTGCGGCGCAGAAGGAGTTCGTGGTCGATATCGCCCGCCGGGCGATCCGGCCGACGCTCGCCGCGCTGATCGATCACGGAGCCCGTGTCATCCAGATCGACGAGCCGGCCGCCGGCACGCACCCGGACGAGGCGGCGATCGTGGTCGACGGGTTCAACGCCGCGACCGACGGACTGGACGCCGAGTTCACGATGCACATCTGTTTCTCGAACTACGCGGCCCTCCTGCCGACGCTCCTCGAGGCGAAGCGCTGCTCGCAGTGGGCGTGGGAGTTCGCGAACCGCGATACGGCGGGCCATGACGGCTACGAGGTGCTGAAGACGCTCACCGAGTACGGGGACCGGCGAGAGGTCGGCCTCGGTGCGGTGGACGTGCACCGCGACCCGGTCGAGTCCGCCGAGGTCGTCGCGGATCGCATCCGCCGAGCCTCGAAGTACCTCGGGGACCCGACGCGGGTCTGGGTGAACCCGGACTGCGGACTGCGGACCCGCAGCCTCGCGGTCGCCCACGCGAAGCTCGAGTCCGTGGTCAAGGGGGCGGCCCTCGCCCGAGCGGATTTCGAGAATCCGCGTCGCTAGCGGGACCGGCTACGGCGCGGGGTTGAGCCAGAACTCGTTGCCGTCCGGGTCGAGGAACTTCGCGACCCAGCCCCAGGGCAACTTCTTGGGCGGCATCGAGAACCGGACGCCCTTGCGCTTCAGCGACGCGCAGGCGCGCGAGAACGAACCGTCGACGACGAGGAGGATCCCCGTGTTGCCGACCTCGGACCTCGGGGGACGCTTCCCGGGCCGGCCCCCGACCTCGCAGAGATGCAGGAGGAACTTCCCGGAACGATCCCCGACGGTCGTCCAGTGCTCGGGTTCGCTATCGAACACGCGGAACCCGAGCGTCTTCGCATACCACTTCGCCGCCTTCGCTCGGTCGGTGACGGCGACCGCCACCGAAACGGGTCGGAATCCCATGATCCTCGGACCCCGAACTCCCGCGCCGATTTATCCGTCGCGCCGAGCGCCGGTCAGGGAACAGACAGGACCTCGGCCCCGGAGGGGCCGACCAGGATCGTGTGCTCCGCCTGGGCGACGAACCCGTGACCTCGCTCGACGAACACCGGATACGTCTGGAGGAGTCGACGGGCGCGCTTCATCGCCGCCTCCTCCTCGGCGGTCGTGAGCCATCGAGCCGTGAACGGGAGGGTGCGGAACCGCTCGAAGAGGTGCGCGACCCCCGGGTCGGAGTCGCCCGGATCGCGACGGAACCGCACGATGTTGCCGAACGGGCCGTTCGCGATGCTTCCCAAGCCGTTCGTCGCGAACGGTTCGATCGCAATCACTTCCCCTTCCTCGAAGGTCGCAGCGCTCGCCCCGGGAACGTTCGGGATCGACTTTCCCCCGTGCAACAGATAGCGCTCGATCGAGTGTCCCGTGAGGTCGACGACCGGCTTCAGGCCCCGTGCCCGGATCGCCTGCGCGATCGCCCGGGAGACGTCGTCGACCTTGCCGCCCGGCCGCACCGCGGCGATCCCCGCGGCCCGGCCCTCGCGCGCGGCGAGGATGAGGTGGTCGAAGCGGTGGGAGCCCCCGACCTCGACGGTGTCGGCGGTGTCGGCGATCGCTCCGTCCAAGTGCGCGCCGACGTCGACCTTGAGGAGGTCCCCGTCGGCGAGGACGGTCGAGTCTCCGGGAAACGGCGTGAAATGAGCGGCCTGGTCGTTGCGGGAGAGGTTCGCAGGAAAGGACGGCTCGGCCCCCTGCGAGCGGATGAAGCCCTCGACCGCGTCGGCGACCTCGGTGAGCCGGGCTCCCGGGACCGCGGCGCGCAGCCCCACTTCGCGAGCTCGCGCCGCGATCCGGGACGCTTCCCGCCATCGGTCGAGGTCTGCCGGATACCGTACCATGCCCCTCAGCTCCTCGGGACCTCGCGGACCCGTCTCCCGGTGAGGTCGACCAGCGTCGAGGGGCGGCCCGAGCCGGAGGGAGGAAGTCGAAGGTAGACGGCCACGGCGTCTCCGAGCGACCGACGAGCTTCGGCGAGCGTCCGGGCGGGAGGAGCGCCGTGTCGGTTCGCCGACGTCGCGGTGAGCGGCCCGGCGGCGCGGGCGAGCTCCCGGGCGACCGGGTGATCCGGCACCCGGAACCCGATCTTCCCGAGACCCCCGACGCTCGGCGCGAACGCGCGGCGTGCCTCCGCGGACGGTGCGAGGAGGACGGTGAAGGGTCCGGGCAGGTGACGGCGCAGGAACCGTCGGGCAAGCGGGGAGACGGTCGCGTACCGCTCGATCTCTTCGGTCGAGCTCACGCACACCGAGATCGGCTGCGTGGGGGCGCGCCCTTTCGCGGCGAGGAGACGGACGACCGCCCGTCGGTCGCGGGCGAGGGCACCGAGGCCGAGGAGCGTGTCGGTCGGGTAGACGACGAGCCCGCCGCGTCGGAGCGCCGCCACCGCCTCCGCGAGCGCGGCGTCCATCGCGCTAGAAGTACTCCTCGCCGACCTGCGAGTACGCGAGATACTCGTCGGGAGGGAAGTAGAGCGCGAGCTCGCGCGTCGCGGAGGCCGCGGAATCGGAGGCGTGGATGAGGTTCGGAGTGAGGCCGAGGGCGAGGTCGCCGCGGACGGTCCCCGGCGCCGCGGTCTGGGGGTTGGT
>JASHUP010000202.1 GCA_030039915.1 Thermoplasmata archaeon
TTCTCGGGGGTCGAGTTCTACGGCCCCGGCGAGTTCCGATTGACGCCGATCAAGCGCGGGCTGGTCCGGTTCGACCCGCTCGCGGAGATCCTCTCCGAGCGCGACTACGATGTCACCGTGATCTCGAGCTCGCCGCTCCTCGAGCACGACGCGATGTACATGAAGCTCCTCTACGAGCGAGCGCTCACCCGCCGCTGGTCGAAGCTACACGCCCCGCCGGCCCCACGCCCTGCCCCGAAGCCGGCGGTCCCCCCGAGCCATCCGGTCGCCAAGGGAAAGCCCGCCCCCAAGGCCCGAGCGAAACGGCTCCGACCGGCACGGCGGCGCGCGCCGGCTCCGCCCGCTCGCAAACGCCCGAAGGAGGTACGCCGTGCCCGACACCGCCGTCGATAACGGCTCGACGTTCGTCCGCTCCCAGCGGTACATTGGGGAGCGCGTGACCGAGACGCTCGCTCGGATCGACCCGACGGCGATCGCGCGGTCGGTCGAGATCCTGGTTCGCGCTCCCCAGATCTTCGTCTACGGCGCGGGCCGAAGCGGGATCATCGGACGCGCGTTCGCGATGCGCCTCGTGCAGGCCGGACTCCGGGCCTACGTCATCGGAGAGAGCGTCACCCCCATCGTCCGAGCCGGGGACGCGGTCTTCATCCTCTCGGGCCAGGGCGAAAGCTACTCGTCGATCCAGACCGCGAACATCGTCCGGCGAGAAGGTGCGGAGCTGATCGTCCTCACCTCGAAACCCGGTTCGAAGCTCGCGCACGCGTCGACGCACCTTTTGATGCTCGAGTTCGAGGAGGACGCCGATCGGCCCCGCTACGCGCCGCTCGGCACGCTCTTCGAGGAGGCGAGTCTTCGTCTCACCGACGCCCTCGTCGCCGAGCTCCTGCGGGTCCGCGGTGAGACCGAGGCCTCCATGCGCCGTCGGCACGCGATCATGGTTTAGCGACGGCCGTCGGCCCAAACGTTAAGGACCAGCCGCCTTCCTCCGCCAGTGTGCCCCGGCGGACCGAACCGACCGACCTGACCCTGGTGCCGGTGCCCTCCCGATTCTTCGTCACGAGCGGCAAGGGCATCAACAAGACGAGCGAGCTCAACGCCTTCGACCTCGCGCTCCTGCAAGCGGGGATCGGCGAGCAGAACCTCGTGAACGTCTCCTCGGTCCTGCCGATCGGGATCCGCCAGACCGACCGGGTCAAGATCTCCCGCGGGGCGATCACGCACTGCGTCCTCGCCCGGCACGCCGGAGCGGAAGGGGAAGTGATCAGCGCCGGGATCGCCTACGGGTTCCGCAGCGACGGACAGGGCGGCTACGTGGCCGAGGGCCATCTCCACGGGACCCAGAAATCGCTCAAAGAGTTCCTCAAGTGGCGCATGGAAGAGATCGCCCACTTCCGGGGCGTCGAGCTGCGCCGGATCCACTACCGGACCGAGGAGCTCTCGATCCCGATGGACCACTACGGCGTCTGCATCGCCGCGTGCGTCTTCCTGCCCTGATCGAAGTAGACCCGGGCGTCTAGAGCAGTTTTCGAAAGAGGAGCTTGTCCTCGAGGCTCCCCTCGATGGCGAGTTTGCGCGTCACGATCGCCTTCATCGGGCCGATCTCCTTCTTCACGAGCAGGTCGAACGTGTGAGCGTCCGTCGTGATCCGCACGTCGGCCTTCGCCGCCGGGCCCGAGCGCAGGTTGAGGAGGCGCCCCTTCGCGAGGTCCACCGCGTACGTCCCCTCGTCGGTCAAGTGGATCTGGATCGTTCGTGCGATGCCGTCGAGCTCCTCCGCCACCGCGGGATTCTTCTCAGCGTGCCGGTTGAACCGAGCGATCACCGACGTGAGCGTCTCCTCGACCGTCATGGAGCGAACTCGTCGAGCGTGCGAGCCGGCCGACGCGGCATAACCCTTTGCATGGTCCCCCACGACCGTCGCATCCACGGCGGGACTTCGGGACGGCGTGCGAGGAACGAGCGCGCGAACTCAACGGTTCTCTCGTCGGACGGGTACCCGCTTCCGAGCTCTTCGCCGAAGGTCGCCCGCAGACGAGCGAGCGCCCGGTCTCGGTGGACCTTCGCCACGATCGACGCCGCGCCCACGACCGGAACGTCCCGGTCGGCGTGATGACGCGCGACGACGCGCGTCGAACCTCCCGCCAGTCGCGCTACCGTGCGTCCGAACCGTCGCTCGTCCGGGTCGCAGGCGTCGACGTAGGCGACATCCGGGTCGTGCTCGCGGATGAGCCGTGCAAACGCCTCGGCCTCGAGCCGGTTGAGATGGCCCTTGTCGACCGCCCGATCCACTCTTCGGGGAGAGAGCACGACCGTGTCCCGGGACCCGACGGGGCCGAGCGCCGCGAAAATGCGCTCCCGGGCCGCGAGCGAGAGCGCTTTCGAGTCCTTCGCTCCGGTCGCCACCAATTCCGGCAGTCGGTCGGACGAGACGCAGAACGCGCCGACGACGAGAGGGCCGAGCAAGCTTCCTCGTCCGGCCTCGTCCAGGCCGAGGATCCGTTCCGCTCCCGTGGCCGGCTCCCCCCGGCTCGATACGGCCGGGGACATTAAGTCGGCGCGCTGCTAGTCCGGACGATGGCGCTCGACGGGCTCAGCGTCCCGGTCCCGACCCTATTCAACGACGAGGGCGGAGTCGATCCCGGAAAGAACGCTCGGTTCGCTCGTGCCCTCTCCGATGCCCACGTCGACCACCTGTTCGTACTCGGTTCGCTCGGGGAGTTCCCCTCGATCACGCCGACGGAGCGGGGACCCCTGCTCGAAGTGGTCGTCGGAAGCGCCGGCGGCAAGACCGATGTCTGGGCCGGTTGCGGCGCCCCGTCCACCGCGCAGGCGGTCGCGTTCGCCGAAGAAGCGGAAGGGATCGGGGCGACCGCGTTGGTGGCGGTCCCTCCCTACTACCTCCATCCATCCCTGGCGGCGATCGACCACTACTACCGGGTTCTTCGAAAGGCCGTCACGGTCCCGCTGCTCGCGTACAACATCCCGTCGCTCGTCGGGTACGCGCTCCCGCCCTCCCTCGTGCACGCGCTCGCGCGCGATGGGGTACTCGCCGGAATCAAGGACACTGCCGGCTCGCTCGAGAGCGTCCGCTCGTTCCTCACCGGCGCGCCGGAAGGGTTCCCGGTGTTCCCGGGCGACGACGTCCTCGCCTCCTCCGCCATCGCTCTCGGCGCGAGGGGGGCCGTCATGGGACTCGCGAACATCGTCCCGAAACTGTGCGTGGAGCTCGTCGCCGCCGCCCGTCGAGGAGATTCCGCGAGAGCGCAGGAATTGCAGTCGGTGGTCGATCGTCTTGTGGACGTGACGCACGCCGGTCCGTTCCCGTCGACGGACAAATTCCTGGCTGCGCACCTTCGGGAGTCCGACGTGGGATATCGCGCACCGTACGAGCCGTTGACCGCCGAAGAACAGTCCGCGGTCCTCGCCCGGCTCGAGCCCGTGCGTCCGCTCCTCGCCCCCTTTCTGGGTAAGTGACCGTGCGCGCGCTCGTCGTCCGACCTCCGTCCCCGGGGATCGCGCTCGAGGAAGTCCCCGTCCCGGCGCTCACCCCCGGCTCGGTTCGGGTCGACGTCATCGAATGCGGGGTCTGCGGCACCGACCACGACATCGTGGACGGGAAGTACGGCCGCGCCCCCGACGGGGCGGACTTCCTCGTCCTGGGTCACGAGAACTTCGGCCGGGTCCGGGAGGTTGCTCCCGGGGTTTCGGGCTTCCGCCCCGGAGACCTCGTCGTCGCCACCGTGCGCCGCGGTTGCGGGCGCTGCCGGTTCTGCCGGACGAACCGCTCCGATTTCTGCGAGACCGGGGGATTTACCGAGCGAGGGATCGCCGGCGCGCACGGTTTCATGGCCGAGGAGTACGTCGAGATCCCCGAGTATCTCGTCGCGGTCCCCGGCTCGCTCGCCGCGACCGCGGTCCTCCTCGAACCGCTCAGTGTGGTCGAGAAGGCGGTCTTCCAGGGCCAGCGGGTCCTCGACCGAAAGGAGCCGACCCCCGGCGAGCCGAAGACCGGGACGCCGAGCGCTCTCGTCGCCGGCACCGGCGCGATCGGGATGCTCGCGGCGTTCGTGCTTCGGGTCCGCGGCTACTCGGTCGTGGCCGTCGACCGGCACGACGATTCGACCGTCGCCGCCCGACTCTTGTCGCGGGTCGGCGCCACGCACGAGAATGTCGCCGAGGGCTTCGGGCGACTCGCCGAGCGGCACTTCGACCTGGTCGTCGAAGCGACCGGCTCGGTGGCCCTCGACTTCACGCTCGCGGACCGGCTCGGACCGAACGGGGTTCTGGTGCTCACCGGAATTCCCGACCTCTCGAGCCCTCCCACGAGCGTGGCGGGGGGAACGCTGTTTCGGGACGTCGTCCTCGGCAATCAGGCGATCGTCGGGTCGGTCAACGCGAACCGTACCTACTTCGAGAGCGGGTTGCGGGACCTCACGGTCTTTGAGCAGCGATGGCCGGGGGCGGTCGGGGAGATGATCTCCGCCCGCCGGCCGATCGAGGAGTTCTCGGACGTGTTCGCCGGCCGGGGGCGGGGGACCGTGAAGACCGTCCTCACGCTCGGACCGAGCACCCCGCTTCGCTGAAAAGGTCATATAGAGTACCCCGGTCGGAGCGAACCTCTCGGAGGAGTCGTGGGGATCTGGCAGGGCCGGTCGCGTCGCAAGCGCACAGGCGGACGCCTCCGACCGATCCGCAAGAAGCGTCGGTTCGAGATCGGCCGCGAGCAGCAGCACGCGACGCTCGGCACCGGAACCGTGAAGCGCTATCGCGTCCGCGGCGGCAACCTCAAGCTCCGTATCCTGACGACCCAGACGGTCAACGTCTTCGACCCTGCGACGAAGAAGATGCAGAAGGCGAAGGTCATCACGGTCCGGGAGAACCCGTCGAACCCGAACTACGTGCAGCGGAACATCATCACGAAGGGCGCGATCCTCGAGACGGACCTCGGTCTCGTCCGCATCCGCTCCCGGCCGGGTCAGGACGGCGTCCTGAACGGGGTGCGGGTCGCGAGCCCCGCGTCGACCTAGTGCGACGCCGGCACCGGCGATGCCCGACCATTTCTACGTCTATCCCGCCTACCTCGGACGAGGTCTGAGCCGGGCGGACGGTCGTCGAGTCCCCGAGGCCGAGACGCTGATCGAGATCACGTCGGAAGAGATCGTGGAGGCCGCGAAGCGTCTCGGCTTCAAGGCCGAGGTCGAGGCCGAAAAGCAGTACCCCCGGCGCGCGTTCGACTTCGCGGGCCGGGTCAAGGTGTCCAAGAAGGGGGGGACCACGAAAGCCCGGTTCCTTCGACAACTCTCCGTGGAGCTCCGCAAGCAGCGAACGGCCGCGGGACGGAAGTGAACCGTGGAGGAGCCGGGCACCGTCTACTTCACCGGGACCGCCGGCGCCGGGAAGACGACGCTCGTTCGGGCGTTCGCGGAATGGATGCGCGCCGCCGGATACTCCTCGACGATTGTGAACCTCGACCCGGGCAGTGACGCTTCCGAGACCGAGTCCGACGTCGACATCCGCGAGTGGGTCCGCCTCGCCGACCTGCAGGACGAGTACGGGCTCGGCCCGAACGGCGCCCAGGTCGTGGCCGCCGACATGATCGCGCTCAAGATCTTCGAGGTGAAGCAGGCCGTCCAGGAGGAGAATGCTGACTACGTCCTGGTCGACACCCCCGGACAGATCGAGCTGTTCGCGTTCCGAGAGGCATCGCGCGCGATCGTGGACGCGCTGTGCGGCGACCGATCGGTCATCGCCTACCTCTACGACCCGGTGCTCGCGCGGACCGCCGCCGGCTTCGTCTCGCTCGTGATGCTGGGCGCCACCGTCGAGTTTCGCTTTCGCCTCCCCATGGTGAACCTCCTCGCGAAGTCGGACGTGCTGAGCCCGGAGCAGTTGCGAGAGGTCCTCGGCTGGTCGGAGGAGCCCGGAGAACTCCTCGACGCGATCGGGCGCGACCTGCCGACGCCGGCGGTCCAGCTTTCCACCGAATTGTTCCGGGCCATCGAGACGATGTCGCCGCTCGTCGGGCTCATCCCCACGTCGGCGAAGGACAGTGCGGGTCTCGAGGACCTCTACCACGCCTTCCAACGGGTCTTCGCGGGCGGCGAGGACCTCGAGCCCTCGCACGCACCGAGCAGCGACTGAGCGCTCAGCCTTCGGTAAAGAAGAGGCCCATCCCCGCGGAAGCCGACTCCTCTTCGTCCTTGAACTGCCGGTAGAGCTTCTCCGCCTCCGGGGGAGGAAGTCGGGTGCCGATCGGCGTCAGTAGCTCCTGGGCCCGGGCGACCGCGTCGGCCGCTCCTTCGACGAGAACGTACGTCGAGCCCGACGGTCCCCCCATCGTCGCGGCGTCCCGGACCGTCTGGCTCTGCCGGGAGACCCGGTCGTCCTTGAGGACGGCGTCGAGCTCCGGGCGCTTCGTGCCGGGTACCGAGAAGAGAGTCCACGCCATGCGCTCGGGCGACCCGGCTCGGCTATATGGGCGTTTTCGGCCTCTCGTGGACGTGTACGCGTCGACCCTGGAGTCCCCCGTTCTCCTGCTCGGTTCGGCGCACGTCGTCGACCTGAGCGAGGCGCTTCGTCGCGTGTTGTCGGAGCGGGTCCTCGACTCGATCGCGGTCGAGCTCGATCCCGAACGGGCCGAGTCCCTCATGTCGGAGGGAGCACGTCGCGGTTCGGCAGGCTCCGCTCCCCTCTTCGCCCGGCTGTGGGGCCTCGTTCAACGTCGACTCGGCTCGGAGATCGGTGCGGGAGTTCCGGGCGCTGAGATGAAGGTCGCCATCCAGGTCGCCCGCGAGCGCGGCTTGCCGGTGTTCCTCATCGACGACCCGATCCGCATGACCCTCGGGAACCTGGTGCGGACGATGCCGTTCAAGGAGCGCGTGATGCTCCTCGCGAGCGCCGCGATCGGGCTCTTCCTGCCGTCCAAGCTCGTGGTCCGCGAGATGGACCGGTACGCGGAATCTCCTGGCGACTACACCGCCGAGCTCCGACGAGTCAGCCCCACCACCGCGCGCGTCTTGCTCGATGACCGCAACGAACACATGGCCGACCGTCTCTTCGTCCTCCGCCAACAGGGACACGCGCGGATGGCGGTCGTGGTCGGGGACGCCCACCTGGACGGATTGCGCACCGCGCTCGGCCGCCGGGGACTTCCGAGCGAGGTCGTCCGATTCTCCGAGCTGAGGGGAATTACAGCACCGTCACCCGGTTCTTCGTAGTCTCGTCGACCGCCTGGACGAACGCCTCGGCCATCGCGCCGATCTCGGACGAGGTGTGGTCGCCGAGACGACCGACGTCCGAAAGCTCGGAGACCGCGGGCGTCACCGGCAGGCTCCCGAGCAACGGGATGCCATACTCCTCGGCGATCTTCGCGACCCGGCTCGGCCCGAACAACCGGATCCGTTCGTGACAGTGCGGGCAATCGACGAACGACATGTTCTCGACGACCCCGAGGAGCGGAACGTGGAGATCCCGAGCCATGTTCATCGCTTTCTTGACGATGAGAGCGGCGAGGTCCTGAGGGGTCAGGACGAACACCATGCCATCGATCGGGATCGTCTGGAAGACCGTGAGGGGAACGTCGCTCGTCCCGGGCGGCATGTCGATGAGCAGGTAGTCGAGCCGCCCCCAGTGAACACTCCCAAAGAATTGGGTGATGAGACGGGTCACGAGCGGACCGCGCCAGATCACGGGCGTCTGTTCGTCTTCGACCATGAACTGGGACGAGACGACGGGGATCCCGTTCGGACTCACGGCGGGTTCGATTCCCTCACCGCGGTCCACGAGGGGCCCGGTGAGACCGAGGAGCTTCGGGATGGACGGTCCGGTGATGTCCGCGTCCAGGATGCCGACCCGTTGGCCCCGACGCGCGAGCTCGGAGGCGAGAAGGGCGGTGACGGACGACTTTCCGACCCCTCCCTTGCCGCTCCCGACGGCGACCACGTGCTGGATCGCGCCCTTGTCCATCCGCTGAAGGATGCTGCCGCCCCGGGCCGGGGGCCGCGGAGGCGCAGTTTGCGGACGAGCGGGCTCTCCTTCGGCGGTCACGCGGCTTCGAACGGGGGTGTGGATATATAACGGGCCCGACGTGCGCGACGCCGTACCTGAGGAAAACCAGATGACGGTCGGCCGGTCGATGGAGTTGGACGAGCTGTTTCGACCGGCGTCGGTCGCGGTCGTCGGCGCATCGAACAAGCCGGGCAAGGTCGGGACGAGCCTCTTTCGCAACATTCTCGAGGCCGGATTCAAGGGCGTGGTGTATCCGGTCAACCCGTCCTCGAAGAGCGTCTCCGGAGTACGATGTTACGCGGACATCGAATCACTTCCCGAGACGCCGGACCTGGGCGTGGTCATCGTTCCTGCCCCCGGAGTCCCGGACGTCGTCGATCAGCTCGGCAAGGCCGGAGCCCGCGGGGTCGTGATCATTTCGGCCGGGTTCCGGGAGGTCGGGGCTGCCGGTGCGCCGCTCGAGGCGGAAGTGGTGGCCCGAGCCGCCAAGTATCGGATGTCGGTGGTCGGCCCCAACTGCTTCGGGGTCATCAACACGGCTCCCGATGTGAGTCTCAACTCCACGTTCAGTGAGAGCCTCCCGCCGCGCGGCAACATCGCGTTCGTGTCGCAAAGCGGCGCCCTCTGCGCCGGGATCCTCGCGTATGGAACGACCGAACGGATCGGGTTTTCCCGGTTCGTCTCGGTCGGCAACCGAGCGGGAGTCGACGAGAACGACCTCCTGCACTCCCTAGGCAGGGACGACGCGACCAAGGTGATCCTGCTCTACGTCGAGAGCCTCGCCGACGGGCGAAGATTCCTCGAGGCCGCTCGGGAGGTCACCGAACGCAAGCCCGTGCTGGTCATCAAGAGCGGTCGCACGGCGGCCGGAGAGCGGGCGGCGAAGAGCCACACGGGTTCCCTCGCGCAGTCCGGACGCGACCAGCTCTACGACTCGCTCTTCGACCAGTCGGGAGTCCAGCGCATCGAGACCCTCGGGGAGCTGTTCCGGACGGCGAAGATCTTCTCCTCGGGCCTGAAGCTCGAAGGGCCCCATCTCATGATCCTCACGAACTCGGGGGGTCCGGGGATCGTCGCGGCGGATGCCGCGGTCCGGCACGGGCTCGACCTGCCGCTGCCCTCCCGAGGGGTGCATGACGAACTCGCCCGACGCCTTTCGTCGTCGGCCTCGGTCGCGAACCCGCTCGACATGACCGCGGACGGAGGGCCGGAGCAGTATCTCGAGACGTTGCAGCTCCTGCTCGCCGGCCCCGAGATGAACGGAGCCTTGGTCATCGCGACCCCGACCTCGACCATGACCGGCGAGGCCGTGGCCCAGGCGATCCTCGCCGCGAAGGCGCGGACCTCGAAGCCGATCGCGGCGTGCCTCTTCGGCGTCAACGACCTTTCGCGCGAGGTCGCCCTGCTCGAGGACGGCGGGGTGCCGGCGTTCACCTTCCCCGAGGAAGCGGTTCAGGGCCTTGGCGCCCTCGCCCGCTATCATGCCTGGTCCGTGCGACCGCGCACCGAGGTCCGGAAGTTCTCGGTCGACCACGCCGCGGCGCGAGCGACGATCGAGCGGGCCCGGAAGGAAGGGGCGACCGTTCTTCCGGAGTACGCCGCCCGCTCGCTCCTCAGCGCGTACGGGATCCGGTTCCCGACGGTCGAGCTCGTGACGACGCTCGACCAGGCCGTGGGCGCGGCCGAAGCCATTGGATATCCCGTCGTCCTGAAGGTCGTCTCCCCTGATATCTCCCATAAGACCGAAGTCGGGGGAGTCGCTGTCGGCATCCGCGACACCGCCGCCCTACGCACGGCGTGGGAATCGATGCACCAGTCGCTGAACGCGAAGGCTCCCCAGGCCCGGATCGCCGGCTTCGAGGTCGAGTCCCAGGTCGAAGACGGAAAGGAGGTCCTCGTGGGGGTTCAGCGAGACCCCCACTTCGGGCCGATCGTGGTCTTCGGCCTTGGAGGGATCTACGTCGAAGTCCTGCGCGACGTGACGTTCCGGCTCGCCCCGGTGCGCCCGCTCTCGGCGCTCCACATGGTCGAATCGGTGAAGGCGTTCCCGCTCCTGCGAGGGGTCCGAGGGGAACCACCGAGCGACCTCGACGGGCTCACGGACGCGATCGAACGCGTCTCTCAGCTCGCGATGGAGATCCCCGAGGTCCTCGAGCTCGACATCAACCCGCTCATCGTCCGCCCCGTCCGGCAGGGCGTCGTCGCCGTCGACGCGCGGGTCGTTCTCGCTCCGCCTTCCAAATAGGCGCCTCGGCCTTCAGTTTCTCGATCAGGAACCGCGCCGCCGCGAACGCCGCGGCTCGGTGGCC
>JASHUP010000203.1 GCA_030039915.1 Thermoplasmata archaeon
TGGGGTTCGAGGAATCGATGGGCATGCACGACTTCGTCTTCAAATGGAAGGACAAGGCGACGCTCGAAGACGTGATCCGTCTGATGACCGAGATGCACGACCGTCTCAAGGGCCTCGACGTGAACTACGAGATCACCACCATTTCCTGAGGAAGATTCGGACGTGCACATGCCTTCAGAGGACCTGGACCGTCTGGAACGCGAGCTACTCCTGCACCTGCTCGAGCATCGCGGTCAACAGATCCGGTTCGAGGCCTCCCAGTGGACCACCGAGTTCGGGATCTTGCGCAAGTTTGCGAGGGAGGACCCGGCCGAGCTGAAGCAAGCGCTCCGCGTCCTCGAAATGGGCCGGATGATCTATCGTCGGACCCAGTACGTCGTCGGTTACTCCGAGCCGAAGCACGTGTTCTCGCTCACACCAAGCGGCCACCGTAAAGCCCTCGAGTGCCGTCGCGATTCCGGGGACCTCACCGCCCCGACCAACGGGGGGGCGGTGGAGGCCACCGGGGCCGAGCCGGCCGCCCGGAGCCCTCGCGGCACGTCGGTCGGCTGATCCGGCATGACCGTCCTCGAGGGGCCGACCGTTCGGCTTCGGCCGCTCGATCCGTCCGACTACGCGAGCGTGTTCAGCTGGTACAACGATCCCGACCTCGTCGCTCCGTACGACCGATTTGCCGTCGACACGTTCGACACGTTCTCCCGCGCGGTGGCCACGTCCGAGGGGGACCCGGCGTCGCTCGCCCCGCGATTCGCCGTCGAACGACGGGACGAACCGAAGATCGTGGGCGTCGTCGGCTACTACCGCGCCCACCCCGTGCTCGAGTACATCGATGTTTGGTATGTGCTCGGCGACCGAGCGGCTCGCGGCCACGGATTCGGGCGGGAATCCGTCGGGTTGCTCACCGGCCACCTTTTCGCGTCGACCGGCGTCGCGCGCGTGGGCGCGACGTGCGACGTGGAGAACGTGGCCTCCTACCGACTCCTCGAGGGGCTCGGATTTCGCCTCGAGGGGACCTTACGTTCCGCTCTGTTCCACCACGGACGGTGGCACGACGTTCGGGTCTACGGCATCACGCGGTCGGAGTGGCCCGTGAAGGGTCGGCCAAGCTGAAGGTGATCCGCTCCCCACCGGGGACGGGAACGGGCGACCCCAGGGTCACTTTCCCGATCTCCCCGGTCGAGCGTAGGTGGGTGCCACCGCACGGGCAGATATCGGCGGACTCGATCTCGACCACGCGGACCGGGTCGACGTGCGAGGGGAGCGGCACCAGGCCGGTTCGCTCGGCGTAGGGATTGGAGTCCCACTCGGCCCGGGGGATGAGGCGGGCGTGCACCGGACGGGGGCGGCGCTCCGCCTCCGCGAAATCCTCCTCGAGCAACGGAAGGAGGCCCCCGCCGAGAGGCCCTTCGAGGTCAAGGCTCGCACCGGTCCCGGCGAGCTGGGCCTTTCGCGTCCGCAGGCCCGCGCGAGAGAAGATCTTCGCACTCAAGAAATGCTGAGCCGTATGCAGCCGCATGTGGCGGTAGCGCCGCTCCCAGTCGAGAGCCCCTTCGACCTCGACTCCGACCGACATCTCTCGGAGGACGGCCGGGGGTCCGCGTACCCGGTGTACGACCGACGGGCCCGATTTGCTCACGTCCACGACGTCGACCGGTGCGGGGCCGCCGGGGATGCGCAGCGTCCCCCGGTCGTTCGGTTGCCCGCCCCCGGTAGGATAGAAGAAGGTCCGGTCGAGGATCACCGCGCCCGGCGGGAGCGCCGTGACCCGCGCACGGAACGACCGCACGTAGGCCGCTTCGATCTCGGTGAGGTACGCGAGCTCAGTCACATACCCGGAGATTCGCCGGCGAAGAAACGGCTTGCGCCGCCGCGTCGCTCTCGGCAACCTTTTTAGAGGGGGTCGATGTGTCGCGCCGAGGATTTGGATGTTCAAATTGCGAGTCAAGATGGAGAACCTCCGGGAGGTCGTGGAGGTCGTCTCCACCCTCGTGAGCGAGGTAAAGTTCACGATCTCCAAGGACGGACTCGAGGCGAAGGCGGTCGACCCCTCCCATGTGGCCATGCTGGTCCTCAAGCTCCAGAAAGGGGTCTTCGAGGAGTTCACCGGGGAGACCACGGAGATCGGCGTGGACGTGGAGAAGCTGAAGGAAGTGCTCCGGCTTTCGAAGCCCGGCGATGTCATCGATCTCCAGTTCGACGGCAAGAACCGTCTGGTCGCCTCGGTCGGGCGGCTGACGCGTCAGATGGCGATCGTCGACCCCGCCGGGATCACCGACCCCAAGGTCCCGAACGTCAGCCCACCGGCGAGCGTCACGGTGAAGACCGAGGACATGCGCCAGGGCATCCGCGGGAGCGAGAGTTTCACCGACCACGTCACACTAACGCTCGAACCGGATGCGTTCACCATGCACTCCGAGGGCGACACCGATCGACTCGATCTGCGGATCCCGAAGGATTCGCTCACCCGGCTTGAGGTCAAGGAGCCCGTGAAGAGCATGTATCCGCTCGACTTTTTCTCGGCGATGGTGAAGTCGATCGCCTCCGAGGAGACGACGCTGCACGTCGGGAACGAGTATCCGCTGAAGGTCGAGTTCGCCA
>JASHUP010000019.1 GCA_030039915.1 Thermoplasmata archaeon
TCGGCGTGATGGCGGCCCAGGCGGCCGGCCGCTGGGGCGACCACCTGGTCCGCATCTTCTACCTCACCGGATGGGCGACCCCCACCTACCTCGGTGCGGTCATCGCCGCGATCTTCCTCGCCCCGTATCTCGGACTCCCCTCGCACGGGGAGTTCACGTCGAATCCACCGCCGTTCCCGCAGTACACGCACATGTCGGTCCTCGACGCGCTGCTCGCGGGGAACCTGCCGTGGACGCTGGATGCGATCAAGCACCTCATCCTGCCGGCCACGGTCCTCGCGTTCATCAACATGGGGATCGCGACGCGGATGACCCGCAGCTCGATGCTCGAGGTGATCCCGCTCGACTACGTGAAAAGTGCCCGCATGAAGGGGCTCTCCGAATTCTGGGTGATGTACAAGCACGCGCTCCGCAACTCGCTCATCACGACCACGACCGTGCTCGGGGTCACGGCGGGCGGCCTCCTCGCCGGGACGGTCGTCATCGAGGAGGTCTTCGGCTGGCCGGGGATTGGAGCGTACGCCTACACCGCGATCGGCGGGGGCGGCGCGGCGCCGAACTTCGACGGAGCGATCGCGGTCGTCGCGGTGTTCGCGGTCGGCGTCGTGATCGCGAACCTGATCGCCGACATCCTCTACGGAGTGCTCGACCCCCGCGTGGACTGGAGGTAGGCAGTTGGACACCGCTCCGGCCCCGCCCGCTCCGCCCGTCCCCTCCGTCAAGGTTCTGACCCGGGGCCGTCGCGCGTGGATCGGCGTCGTCGGGTTCTTCCGCGTGCTGCGCGCGAACCCGCTCACGATGGCCGGGTTCGTCATCGTCGTCGGGATCGGCGTCGCGGCGCTCATCATGGTCGTCGACCCACACCTCCTGACCCGCTACGGGCCGGACCAGCTCACGACCAACTACAATCTCCCGCCGTCGTGGGCGCACCCGGCGGGCACCTACGGGATCGGGCTCGACATCTACTCGGAGACCCTCTACGCCCTCCCGCTCGACCTCGCCATCGCGTTCGCGATCGCCGGGACCGCGATGATCGCGGGCGGGGGCCTCGGGCTCGTCGCCGGGTTCTGGGACAAGCCCGGCACCGTCGGCGGCTACCTGTCGATCTTCGTCCTGCGGGTGACCGACATCTTCCTCGCGTTCCCGAGCCTCATCCTCGCGCTCGCGATCGCGGTGTCGCTCGGGCGGGGAGTCTGGCAGCTGATTGTCGCCATCCTGCTGACCTGGTGGCCGTTCTACGTGCGCCTCGTTCGGGGGGAGACGCTCGCGGTGAAGCACCTTCCGTACGTGACCGCCGCGCGCGCGGCGGGCGTGACGGAGGGCCGAATCGTGCTCCGGCACGTCCTTCGGAACGTCCTCGAGCCGGTGGTCGTCTACTTCACGCTCGACATCGGGACGGTGCTCGTCACCCTCTCGACGATCGGGTTCGTCGGGCTCGGCCTCGTCTACCCCGGTCAAGCGGAGTGGGGGAGCATGATGTCGTACTACCAGAACGCCGGCCTCATCACGGCTCAGCCGTGGACCGTGCTCGGGCCGGGTCTCGCGATCTTCGTCACCGTGCTCGCGTTCAGCCTGCTCGGCGACGGGCTCCGGGACATCCTCGACCCGCGCAGTCGCCGCGTCCTCGCCGGCACCGGCACGGGGGCGATCACCGCGGCCCAGCCGGCCGAGCCACCGCTCCCGGCGCCCGAAGCTCCCGAGGTCCCTGCGGCACCGGAGGGGCCGACCGCCGCATGAGCGACGCCGTCGTCTCCATCGAGGGGCTCAGCATCGACTACGTGGTCGGGGCCGGTCGGTTCCGCGCGGTCTCCGACGTATCGCTCGAGGTCGAGCGCGGCCATGTCGTCGGGATCGTGGGCGAGACCGGGTGCGGGAAGAGCACCCTCGCGCAGGCGATCCCCCGCCTCCTCCCCGAGCCGCCCGCAACGATCGGCGGGGGCAAGATCTTCTTCGAGGGCCAGGACCTCGTGAAGGTGCCCCTGTGGAAGATGCCGGCCATCCGCGGCACCGGCATCAACATGATCTTCCAGGAGCCGCTCAACTCGCTCAACCCGGCGTTCCGCATCTACGACCAGGTCGCGGAGGCGGTCCGCATTCGTCGGGTGCGCGACGGCGAGGGGGGCAGCGTCGTCCGAGCGGGCGGTGCCGGTCCGTTCGACTACTCACGACGCCCCGACCCGTCCGCGGGCGACGCCTGGTCGGGCAAGGTCGTTCCGGGCGGCGCGGTCCAGGAGGCGGTCCACCGAAAGCAGGTCGACCGGGAGGCGGGCGGGGACCATCAGGAGATCGCCGACGAGGTCCTGAGCTACCTTCGGCTCGTCCGCATCAACGACCCCGAGACGATCCTCAACCTGTATCCCCACGAGCTCTCGGGCGGGATGCGCCAGCGGATCATGATCGCGATGGCCCTCTCGGAGAAGCCGTCGCTGCTGATCGCGGACGAGCCGACGAGCGCGCTCGACGTCACGATCCAGGCGCAGGTCCTCACGCTGATGAAGGAGCTGATCACCGAAGTGCAGACCTCGATCCTGTTCATCAGCCACGACCTCGGCGTCATCGCGGAGACCGCGGACGAGCTCGGGGTCATGTACGCGGGCAAGCTGGTCGAGTTCGGCCCGGTCGCGGAGGTGTTCGCGTCGCCCCGCCACCCGTACACGAAGCTCCTCCTGCGGGCCGCCCCGACGCGCTACAAGACCGACGGGCCGCTCCTGTCGATCGCCGGCAACGTGCCGAACCTCTCCCGGCCTCCCTCGGGCTGCCGCTTCCATCCG
>JASHUP010000204.1 GCA_030039915.1 Thermoplasmata archaeon
TTCGAACGCGTCGTTGGCCCCACGCGAGCGGCCCGGCTGGGCTCGGTGGCGCCGTCGGCCGCCTCCCTGCGCTGGGAGGGAGTCCCGGTGGCGACCGTTCCGATCCTGGACCATTACGGTTCGTGGCGGAACGGCCTGGGCCTCCCGTAGGGTGGGCGGATGACGGTCACGGCGCTCGTCTCGGGCGGGAAGGACTCGATCTACTCCGCCTATCTCGCCGACTCGCAGGGTTGGCCGGTGGACGAACTCGTGACGATCGTCCCGACGGACCCGGACGCCATGATGTTCCACACCCCGAATCTGGATTGTGTCGCGCTCCAGGCCGAAGCGTGGGGGAAACGCCATCGGCGCGTTTCGGTCGAGGGAACGGGAGAGACCGCGGAGCTCGACGCCCTCCGTTCCGCGCTCGAACGCGACCGGGGTCCGGTGGTCGCCGGCGCCGTCGAATCGTCGTACCAGTGGGCGCGGCTTCTCCGCGTCGCGGACGAGGTCGGCCGACGGGTCTACGTTCCCCTCTGGAGAAAGGATCCGGCGCGCGTCGTTCGCGAGGAGATCGCCGCGGGGCTCGACATTCGGCTCGTCCACCTCGCCGCCGAACCGCTGACCCCCGAGCTCCTCGGGCGACGCCTCGAACCGAAGTTGCTCGACGACCTCGAGCGTCGGGGTCGCGAGGTCCGTCCGCTCAACGTGGCGGGCGAGGGCGGGGAGTTCGAGACGTTGGTCGTCGATGCGCCGTTCTTCCGACAGCGGCTCGAGCTCAACCGCGTCGAGACCTCCGCGAACCGCTCGACCGCGACGCTCCGCGTCGTCCGCGCGCACCTCGTCCCGAAGGCGGTCGGGCCGACCACGGCCGAGGAGTCCCCGTGACGCCGTCCCTGCGTCACCCCCCGCCCATCGCGCCGTCGGTGCGTGCCACCGTCCGGCGCGCCTGCTCCGTCCTCGGAGACCGGCGCGCTTCCGTGAATTATGCATGGTTGCGCGGGCTGACCGGAGCCTCCGACGAGCGGATCGCGGACGCGCTTTCGGAGCTCGTCGAGCTCCTACCGATCGAGACGGAACTCCGACGAGCCCATCTCGACGGAGGGAGACCTCACTACGCGCAGTTCCGGGCGCCGTTCGAGCTGTACGCGCTCGTACGATTGTTGCGACCCGACCACATCGTCGAGACCGGCGTGAGCAGCGGGGTCTCCTCCGCCCACTTCCTCCTCGGCGTACGTCGTAACCACCACGGCACGGTGCACTCGATCGACCTTCCGCTGCTCCAGCGCGGCCCTCGCTTCTCCGCACGAGAGTCCCCGGTCGCGATCCCTCCCGGGCGGTCGAGCGGTTGGGCGATCCCCGCATCCCTAAAGGTGGGATGGGACCTGCGGATCGGCCAGAGTGAGGCGCTGCTTCCGGGGCTCGTCGACGAGATCGACTCGGTGGGGATCTTCCTGCACGACAGCCGCCACACCCCCGCGCACCTCACCTTCGAACTCACCACCGTCCGCCCGAAACTCACGCCCGGGGCGATCGTGCTGGCGGACAACACGGTCTGGACGGGGGCTGCCTTTCCCCGGTTCGCGCGATCGATCGGAGCCCGGGTTCGCCGCCGCGGGCGATCGGACCTGGTCGGCCTCGCGATGCCCTGAGACCCCGCGCCCTCCGTCCTCGAGCGCTTCCCCCGGTCTTATAGTTCCTCCCGGTCTTGCCAGGAGGCGATGTCGGCGAGCCGAGCATTCCGCCCTTCGCCCGCGGCCGAGGAGACGCGTCGGTCGGACGCGGTCCGAGAACGCGCGCGGCGCTGGGAGGCGGAGACCCTCGCCCCCGCGCTCGCGAAAAGCCCCGAACGCAAGGAACGGTTCGCCACCCTCGGCGGGATCCCGGTGGATCGCCTCTACACTCCGCGCTCGAGATCGGGCGCTTCGGACCGGATCGGCTACCCCGGCCAACCTCCGTTCACCCGCGGGATCCACCCCACGATGTACCGCGGTCGGCTGTGGTCGATGCGGATGTTCTCCGGATTCGGAACTCCCGAGGACACGAACAAGCGCTTCCGCTACCTCCTGAAGCACGGAGAGTCCGGACTCTCGATCGCCTTCGACGACCCGACGCTCTACGGGATCGACGCCGACGACCCCGAGGCGCTCGGGGAGGTCGGGAAATGCGGCGTCAACGTGAGCTCCCTCGACGACATGGTGCGGCTCCTCGCCGGAATCCCGCTCGCCGACGTCACGACCAGCATGACGATCAACGCCCCCGCGAACATCGTCTGGGGAATGTACCTCCTCGCCGCGTCGGCGAACCGGGTGCCGTTCTCCCGACTCGGCGGAACGACCCAGAACGACATCCTGAAGGAGTACATCGCCCAGAAGGAGTTCCTCTATCCGCCGCGCCACGCGCTGCGCCTCGTCACCGACACGATCGAGTTCGCGACCCGCTCGACGCCCCGGTGGAACCCGGTCTCGATCTCGGGCTACCACATCCGCGAGGCCGGCTCGACGGCGGTCCAGGAGCTCGCGTTCACGCTGGCGGACGGACGCACGTACGTCGCCGAGGCGAAGAAACGCGGTCTCGACGTCGACGAGTTTGCGCCCCGCCTTTCGTTTTTCTTCAACTCCCACAACGATTTCTTCGAGGAGATCGCGAAGTTCCGCGCCGCGCGCCGGATCTGGGGCGAGGTGATGCGGAAGGAGTTCGGCGCGAAATCCGAGCGGTCGATGTGGCTGCGCTTCCATACGCAGACCGCGGGCTGCTCGTGCACGGTGCAGCAACCCGAGCTCAACATCGTCCGCACGACCGTCCAGGCGCTCGCCGGCGTCCTCGGGGGGACGCAGTCCCTCCACACGAACTCCTACGACGAGGCGATGCAGCTTCCGAGCGAGGACGCGGTGCGCATCGCCCTCCGCACGCAGCAGATCCTCGCGCACGAATCCGGCGTCGCGGAGTCGGTCGATCCGTTCGCGGGGAGCTACTACGTCGAGTGGCTCACCGACACGATGGAAGAGGAGGCGTGGCGATACTTCGACCGGATCGACGCGCTCGGGGGGGTGGTCGCCGGGATCGAGCGCGGCTTCTTCCAGCGAGAGATCCAGGAGGCGTCGTTCCGCTACCAGCGGGCGGTGGAGGCCGGCGACCAGAAGGTGGTGGGCGTGAACGCCTTTACGGTCGACACGCCGGTGAAGGTCCCCCGTCTGAAGATCACGGAAGAGGCGCGGCGCGCGCAGACGCGTCGCTTGAAGACGCTGCGGGGCCGGCGCGACCGCGCCCGTCACGCCGCGGCCCTCGACCGTCTCCGAAAGGTCGCTGCGACCGAGGAGAAGAACACGATGCCGGCCGTGCTCGAGGCCCTCCAGGCGGACGCGACGCTCGGCGAGATCGTCCACGCGTTCCAGGACGTCTTCGGCACGTACCGCGAGCGGTCGATGTACTAGCCTCGACCCCCGGTCGGGGAGAGCGTTAAACGCGCGGCCGTTTCGGACGAGGGGCTGTGGCAGTCGACGAGTACCGTGCGGCACTGGAGTCGCTGTTCGAGCGGCGACGCTTTGGCTTGCGTCCAGGTCTGGAGGCGATCCGCGCGCTGCTCGAGGGTCTCAACCACCCCGAGCGACGGTTTCCGGCGATCCACGTCACGGGCAGCAAGGGCAAGGGCTCCACCGCCGCGATCGCGCAGGCGGTCCTGAGCGCGCACGGACTGAAGACCGGCCTCTTCACCTCCCCGCACCTCGCGAGCTACCGCGAACGGCTGCGGGTCGACGGCCGGATGGTGAGCCGCTCGGCCGTCGTCGCCGGTCTTCGTCGTATCGAGACGGCGGCGCGGGAAGCCCAGGCCACCGGGACGCTCGAACGACCCCCGACGTTCTTCGAGGTGACGACCGCGCTGGCGTTCGACTGGTTCGCTCACGAACAGGTCGACGCCGCCGTCGTCGAGGTCGGCATCGGGGGGCGGCTCGACGCGACCAACGTGCTCGAGTCCCGGGTCGGCGTCATCACGACGATCGAACTCGAGCACACCGACATCCTCGGACCGGACCTCACCTCCATCGCCCGGGAAAAGGCCGGGATCTTTCACCTCGGCATGACCGGCGTCGTCGGGGACCTCCCGGAGGAGGCACGGGTCATGGTGGAGGCGGAGGCGGCCCGTCTCGCGGTGCCGCTCTGGCACGCCGAGAAGGAGGTCCGCGTCGACGACCGGTCCCTCTCGCCGGACGGACAGACGTTCACGGTCCGGGTACCCGGAAGGACGTTCCCGGGTCTCTTTCTTCCGCTCCTCGGACGGTTCCAGCCGTCCAACGCGGCGCTCGCGGTGGCGGCGGTCGTCCGATTCGCGCACGCGACCGGTCTCGAGCTCGACCCGCAGAAGGTCGCGGCCGGGTTCGCCCAGGTGCGCTGGCCGGGGCGGCTCGAACGGGTCGCGAAACGGCCAGAGCTGTTCTACGACGTCGCCCACACTCCCGAGAGCGCCCGGTCGCTCGCGCAGAGCCTCGGCGAGATCGCCCCGCTCGCGAACCCCGAGGAGAGCGCGATCGTCTTCGGCTGTCTTCGCGAGAAAGACGCCGCCCGCATCCTCGACGCCCTGTCTCCGCTCGCGCGAACGCTCGTCGTCGTGCCCGTCCGTTCCGAGCGGGGCGCTCGTCCCTCCGAGCTCCGGGTCGCCGCGCTGGGGCGGTTCCCGAGAATCGTGGAGGCGCGTTCGGCCGCCGAGGGACTCGCGCTCGCCCGCGCCGGAACGGGCCCTGACGGGTTCACGCTCGTCGTCGGGAGCGACTACCTCATCGGAGAGCTGCTCCCCGCCGACGAGGACGAGCCGGACCTCTCGGACCCCGGGGTCTCTGCCTCTCCGTCCGGCGGAACGGCGCGGTCGTCGCACCGGGGGAGCGCGCGATGACGAGCCGGACGCCCGCGGCTCCGTTCGATTGGGAAGCGGTGCTCGACCGACTGAGCGCGCTCTACGGAACGGGGGATTGGCGTCGCCCGTACCTGCGGGACCACGCGGAGGACCCCTTCCAGGTGCTCATCGGCACGATTCTCTCCCAGCGGACCCGGGACGCCAACACCGACGTCGCGAGCGCTCGCCTGTTCGCCCGGTTTCCGAGCGCTCCCACGCTGGCGAGCGCGACCACCGCCGAAGTCGAGCCGCTCATCCGGGCGACCGGGTTCTACCGGGTGAAGGCCCGCGTCGTCCGCGCCTGTGCGGCGGAACTCCTCGAGCGGTTCGGGGGCGGGGTCCCGCGAACGTTCGAGGAGCTCACCTCGCTACCGGGCGTTGGTCCGAAGACCGCGAACTGCGTCCTGGTGTTCGGCTACGGGATCCCGGCGATCCCCGTCGACACCCACGTGCACCGGATCGCCAACCGCCTCGGCGTCGTCCGGACGCGTTCGCCCGAGGAGACGGAGGCGGCTCTCCGGGAGCGAGTGCCCGAACGGTACTGGATCCCCCTCAATCCACTGCTGGTCCAGCACGGGCAGAACCTCTGCCGACCGAATCGCCCACGGTGTCCCCAGTGCCCGATCGCCGACCTCTGCGCCACCGGTCGGGCGCTCAGTGAGGGCCGGAATCCTCCGCGTCGCGAGGACCGACCGAGGAAACCGGGGTCGCGGGCAAGAGA
>JASHUP010000020.1 GCA_030039915.1 Thermoplasmata archaeon
GGCGTCGTCCGGAACGGCGTTGTCGCGAACGACGCATCGGTCGAGCGGCTCGGACGGGTCGCGGTGGCGCACGCGAACGCGGGCGCGGACGTGGTCGCTCCGAGCGCGATGATGGACGGGCAGGTTGCGGGGCTTCGCGCCGCTTTGGACGGCGCCGGGCACGAGGAGACGGCCATTCTCTCCTACGCGACGAAGCATGCCTCGTCCTTCTACGGCCCGTTTCGTGAGGCGGAGCAATCCGCTCCTTCCCACGGGGACCGACGGAGCTACCAGATGGACTTCCGCAACGCACGCGAGGCGCTCCGGGAGATGGACCAGGACGTGGCGGAGGGCGCCGACCTGCTCATGGTGAAACCGGCGATCACGAGCCTCGACCTCCTCGCCCGCGCTCGCGAGCGCTTCTTGCTGCCGCTCGTGGCCTACCAGGTGAGCGGAGAATACGCGATGCTGAAGGCCGCCGCAGCGAGCGGGATCGTCGACGAGCGGGCGGCCGTCGAGGAGACGCTCGGCGCCCTACGACGCGCGGGGGCGGACCTGATCGTCACGTACTTCGCGCGGGACGTGGCTCGCTGGACTCGGAGGACGCCGTGACGGAGACGGCTCGGCACCCCGGACCGACGGGCGATGGCCCGCCGGACGAGCCGCGGGACTTCGTGAAGTACACGTTCTTTCACCTGCACCCCGAGTGGCGTCGCCTCTCGACGGAGGTTCGGGAGGACGGGAAAGCGAAGTTCGCGGCCGTGCTCGCGCAACCTCCGGCCGGTGTCCTCGTCCGCACCTACGCGCTCACCGGGCTCAAAGCCGGCGCCGAGATGATGGTCTGGTCGATCGGCAACGAGCTCGGTCCGATCCAGGAGCTTCACTCCCGCCTCTTCGGGACCCCGCTCGGCGGGTATCTCGACACCCCGTTCTCCTATCTCGGGATGGCGCGACGGTCGGAGTACCTGGGGGACCATGACCACGGCGGCGAGGGGTCGCAGACGCAACGACGTCCGTTCGACCTACCGTACCTGTTCGTCTACCCGTTCGTCAAGAAGCGCGAATGGTACGCCCTCTCGTTCGAGGAGCGGCGGCGGGTCATGGGGGAGCATTTCCGCATCGGGCACAAGTATCCGAAGGTTCGGATCCACACGGGCTACTCGTTCGGGATCGATGACATGGAGTTCATCCTCGCGTTCGAGACCGAGTCCCCGGCGGAGTTCCTCGACCTCGTGAGCGACCTGCGGTCCACCGAGGCGAGCCGGTACACCGCGCTCGAGACGCCGATCTTCACGTGCGTGCTCGCCTCCGCTCGTCGCATGCTCGACCTGGCGGACGGCCGGCCGTGAGTCCCTCCGCCCCCGGACGCCGTTCGCGCGCACTCGGCCGCCGGGCCGCGCGCGTCCTCGTGGGAGGCGTCGACAGTCCGGTGCGCTCGTTCCGCTCGGTCGGAGGCGCCCCGGTGTTCTTCGCGAACGGCCGGGGGGCCTACCTCATCGACGTCGACGATCGTCGGTACCTGGACCTCGTGAGCTCGTGGGGGGCGAATCTGCTCGGGAACGCGCCCCCCGGGGTCGTCGCCGCCGTCCGCCGGTTCGCATTGCGGGGTCTCACCTTCGGGGCGCCGTCGCCGCTCGAGCACGAGCTCGCCGAGGAGATCCGCGAGGCCGCCCCCTCGCTCGAGCGAGTTCGGTTCGTGAGCTCGGGCACCGAGGCGGTCATGAGCGCCGTTCGAGTCGCTCGGGGGTTCACGCACCGCACGAAGGTCGTGAAGTTCTCCGGCGGCTATCACGGCCACTCGGACGGTCTTCTCGCCCGGGCGGGCTCGGGGGTCGCGACCCACGCGCTGCCCGATTCTGCCGGAGTACCGGCTGCGATCGTGCGGGAGACCCTGGTCGCGCGGTACAACGACCCCGAAGGACTCGCCGAGATCTTCGAACGCGTCGGAGCCTCGATCGCCGCGGTCGTGGTGGAGCCGGTCGCGGGAAACATGGGGGTCGTCCCACCGCGGCCGGGGTTCCTTCGGGCGCTCTCCTCGATCGCCCACCGCCACGGCGCCCTGGTGATCGCAGACGAGGTGATCACTGGGTTCCGCTTGCGTCGGGGCACGGTCCATGAGTCGCTCGGGCTCTCCGCGGACCTCGTGACCCTCGGCAAGGTCGTGGGCGGCGGCCTCCCCGTCGGGGTCTACGGGGGTCGGCGGAAGGTGATGGAGACGGTCGCTCCGCTCGGCCCGGTCTACCAGGCCGGGACCCTGTCGGGGAACCCGGTCGCGATGGCCGCCGGTCGGGCCATGCTCGAGCGACTCACCCCGAGCGTCTATCGGACGCTCGAACGGACCGGCGCCTCGCTCGCGGAGCGGCTCGTTCGGCTGGCCGAGGACGAACGGGTCGCACCGTTCACGGTACAGCGCGTCGGTTCGATGCTCGGCCTCTTCTTCGCCGCGGGGCCGGTCCGGGACGACCGGGAGGCGCAGCGGTCGGACCGCTCGCGCTACGCCCGGTTCTTTCACGCGGCCCTCGATCGGGGGGTCTACCTGCCGCCGTCCTCGCTCGAGACGACGTTCGTGTCGACCGCGATCCGCCCTCGTGACCTCACCCGGGCGGAGGTCGCCCTGCGAGCGGGATTCCGCGCCGCCCGAAGGGGGACGCGATGAGACGGGACCGACTCGTCCGGGCGCTGCGCGGCGAAGAAACGGACACGACGCCGATCTGGCTGATGCGCCAGGCCGGCCGTCACCTTCCCGGCTACCGGGCCCTCCGGGCGTCGCGGCCGATCCTCGAGATCGCGCGAACTCCCGAGCTCGCGGCCGAGGTGACGCTCGAGCCCGTGCGCCGCTACGACGTCGACGCGGGCGTCGTCTTCGCGGACATCTCGCTCCCGTTCCTCGGCCTCGGCGTTCCGTTCTCGATCGACCCGGGCGCCGGGCCGGTCGTCGCTCGTCCCGTTCGGACCCGGGCGGACGTGGACGCGCTGACGCCGTTCGATGCCCGAGCGTCGGTGCCGTTCGTCGGAAAGGCGATCGAGCGATTCCTCGAGCTCGAGACCGAGCGTCCGATCATCGGCTTCGCGGGGGGCCCGTTCACGCTCGCCGCCTACCTCATCGAGGGCGGAGCGTCTCGGGAATACGCGGAGACGAAGCGTCTCCTCTACTCCGAACCCGCGACGTTCGACCGCCTCATCGACCGGCTCACGGCGATGACCGTCGACTACCTCCGTCTGCAGGCGGAGAGCGGGGCGGCCGTCCTGCAGCTGTTCGACACGTGGGTCGGCGCGCTCAGCTCGAGCGCCTTCGAGCGCCACCTGCTCGGACCCGTACGACTGATCTTCGACGAGCTGCGCTCCCTTGGCCGCCCGATGATCTACTTCTCCACGGGCTCCTCCCACCTGGTGGAGCTCTTTGCCCGCACCGGAGCGGACGCGCTGAGCGTCGACTGGCGGGAGCCGCTCGGTCGGGTTCGAGCGAGGGTCGGGGAACGGATGGCGCTCCAGGGGAACCTCGACCCCGGGGCGCTCCTCGGAACGAGCGAGGTCCTCCGGACCGAGGCGCAGCGCGTGCTCGATGAGGTCCCGGGCGGTCGCTCGCACGTCTTCAATTTAGGCCACGGCGTGCTCCCCTCCACCGAACCGGACCGGGTGCACGAGCTCGTGGAGTTCGTGCACGAGG
>JASHUP010000205.1 GCA_030039915.1 Thermoplasmata archaeon
ACACGGAGCCCCACCTTCGACCTTTTATCGGCACCCTGCCTTCTTGAGCCGTGGGGCCGCCGAAGGCCGGACTTCTCGAACTTCTCTCCCAGCACGGCGTGCCGGAGAAAGGCGCCCGCGTCTACCTCGCGGCGTGCCGGACCGGGGCGATGACCGCCAGCGAGCTCGCGCGCGTCTCGGCCGTGAATCGGGTGGAAGCCTATCGGTTCATCAAGCAGCTCACCGCGGAGGGACTGCTCCGAGCGACCGGAGGCCGTCCGCAGCGGTTCGAAGCCCTGCCCCCGGACGACCTCGTCGACCGATGGATCCACCGCGCGTCCGAGCGCCTTCAGCAGCTTGAACGCGACCGCGACCGTATCCTCGCCGAGTGGGAGGAAGGGCGCCACGAGTTCGACGAGCACGACCCCCGAAAGTTCGCGGTCCTCGAAGGAAAGGAGTCGATCCGACGGTTCCTCTTGAAACGCATCGGGGCCGCCGAGCATCAGGTCCTCGTGAGCGCGAGCCCGGGAGCGCTCTCCCGGTTCGTGGACCAGGGCCTCGATCGCGCGTTTCGCGAGGCCAATGCGCGCGGGGCGAAGGTAAGGGTGGTCACCGAGGTCCAGCCGACGAACCTCGTCGAGGCGAAGCACTTCGCCGGATTCTCGGAACTCCGACACTCGAGCAATCCCGTCGCGAACCGGGCGGTCGTCTTCGACCGACTGGGCGCGCTCGTCTACGTCTCGGGCGAGGACGGCCTTGGCCGCTCGGGCGAGGAACAGGTCGCCCTCTGGTCGTCCGCCCCGATGTTCATCCGACTCGCCTGCGATTATCACCGCCGACTCTGGACCCCCGCCACACGGGCCGAGGCTCGCTTCGTCGAGTTGGAGAACCCGCCCGAGGTCGTCCTCCCCGTCGTGGCGGGCCGAGAGGCCGTGCCGTTCCAGCGGCTCAAGGAAGTGGCGAAGCTCGGGATGCGAGCGTCCGGGGTCCGCGAGTTCCAGCTGCACTTCCCCGAGCTGATCGAGACGATCGCTCGCCAGCTGGGTCGCGAGATCGCGAGCAAGATCGAGGGCGGCTCGCCGAGCGAGGTCGCGCGCTCCCTCGGGCTCTACTACGAGGCGCACACGATGGGCCGCCTCGCGACGGTCCGCGAGCGGCCGCTCACCTTGCGGGTGACCGGGTGCTTCGCGTGTACGAGCGATTCCCCCGAGATCGGTCGGGTGATGTGCCCCCAGCTCCTGCGGACGGTGCTGGAGACCCGACTCGGTCAGCACTGGGTGGTCTCGCAGCCCGACCCGACGAAGCACGCGAGCCGCGGGTGCGTATTCACCGCGACGCCGGCGTGACCGGAGCGCGAGCCTGGAAGGAACGTTCGGCGCCCGACGCAGGAACGTGAGCCAAGAGGAGAGGTTTATCCCGCCGACGGATTCCGCCCCCGTGAGCTCGATCTCCCGGTCCCAAGTTCTGACCGGTGTGTTCGTCGTGGGGGCCTTCGCGTCGATCGGTGCGGGGTTCGCCGCCTTCAACCTGTGCGGGGGCGGAGACTCGCTCGTGCTCTTCGGCGTCGCCGTCGCGTTCCTCGGTGCCGCGCTGTTCCGGACCGGGGCATGGGCTACGGTCATCCCGATCGCGATCGCGACGCTGACCCTGGTGGGCGCGGGCTGGTACGGGGCCGCGGTCGCCGGTTGCCATCTTTAGCGACCCGGACCCGAGGCGGGGGCCGAACGACGCGAGTTTCAGATTTTGCCTTCGCTCCCTTACCGGGTTTGCCTAAACCCCCGACCTTGCGATTCCAGCCGGTGAGACGGCCCGAAGGGCGCGCTCGACGCTAGCTCTTGTGAACGACCTCAATATCATGGCCGTCAGGATCCAGGACCCAAGTGGCGTAGTAGCCGGGGTAGTACTCGAGCCGTGCCTGCGGAGGTTTGGTGCTCCTTCCGCCCGCGGCCATCGCGGCCGTGTAGAACGCATCGACCTCGGCCTGGTTCTTGGCGACGAATCCGACGTGGACCGCCTGGGGGTCAGGCTCGCCCTCCTTGAGCCAGAAGAAAAAGCGCCCCCGCTTTCCGAAGCCCTTCAGGTCCGGGTGCCCATCAACACCCTTGAAGTCCGTAAACTCAGTGATTCCGAGAGGCTCCAGCGCCTTTCGGTAGAACGCAACGGACCGCTTGAAATTCCTAACCGTCAGGATGACATGATCGAGCATGCGCCCCCGCCCTCGGCCGTGGAAGCGGGCGACTTCCCGCCCGGACCTCCGACCGCCTCCGACTAATTACGTCTCCGTGGCTGGGACTGGGCTTATCCCGTGGGACTCACCGGTCTCGACCCTCTGAAGAGGGTCCTATGGCCACGCCCCGCAAGCGGCCGGACTGGGGCGAGGGCCGAGGCTTAGAGGTGGCGACCCCGATCCCGTGCGATTAGGGTCGACCGGGTGGGACAGAAAGAAAATGGCACCGAATTAGAATTCCAAAGCCGTGCTACGCCCCCGCATGGTGTAGCAGGTGTAGCAAACAAAAGATACATGAAACGGACGAACCTATAAATACGAGCCCTGGATTTGGTAGCCGTGCAAGCTATGAAGACTACCTCTACCGCCCCGGCTGGTCGTCGCCCTCGTCCCGTCAGCGCCAAAGCTCCCTCCCGGCCCGTCGCCGTGGAACCGACGGACGCTCTTCCCGCTCCTCCCGATGCGGACGTCTGCCCGAACTGCGGCTCCTCGCACCTGATCCGCGACGAGATTCGCGGCGAGATCGTCTGCGCGGACTGCGGCCTCGTGGTCGACCAGAGCGCCCTCGTCAGCGATCGCGGTCAGCGCGGCTCGAAGGAGGACACCGGCCGCGAGGCTCGCGGCTGGGGGCCCGTCATCTCCCCGCTCATGCCCGACAAGGGCCTCTTCAGCGAGCTCGGCGTTCCGACCCGCGACTTCCAGGGGAACTCGCTCTCACGAAACACGTCGCTGAAGTTCTACCATCTGCGCAAGCTCAACCACCGGTTGCGGGCGGCGCGGACTCATCAGCGCAACCTCGTCGTCGCGCTGGGCGAGCTGAACCGGCTCGCCGGAGTCCTGGGCCTCTCGCGCGAGGTGAAGGAGTCGGCGACCTACATCTACCGGCGAGCGCTCGAGCACAAGGCGACGCGCGGAAAGAAGATCGTCGCCCTGGTCGCCGCGAGCGTCTACGCCGCGTGCCGGCAGTGCCACGTGCCCCGGACGATGAAGGAGATCATCGCCCATTCGAAGGCGACCAAGATCGAGGTCGGCCGGGCGTACACGCTGCTCGCGCGCGAGCTCAAGCTCGGATTGAAGCCGGTCGAGCCGCGGGACTACCTCGTGCGGTTCACCCAGGACCTGAACCTCTCGAAGGAGGTCCGGCAGAAGGTCCTCTCGCTCCTCGAGCAGGTCGAGCAGGTCTACTCGACGAGCGGAGTGCTTCCGAACGGGATCCTCGCTACGATCATCTACATCGCCTCGAACCTGATGGGCGAGCCTCGGAGCCAGGACCGGATCGCGGCGGTCGCGAACGTGACGCCCGTGACGATCCGCAACCACTACAAGGAGCTCCTCGAGCTCCTCGGGCTCCCGAAGAACCTCACGAACCCCCAGGCGCGCGGAACGCTTCCGCCGGACGCCGACCTTCCCGGCGACAAGGTCGTCCTGGACGCCCCGGCCGCGGGTCACTAGGGGTCTCGACGGTCCGGGGGGAGACCCCCGGAAACCAGATGAACCCGCGGGCGGCTCGCGGGCCGTGCCCTCGGTTCCGGCGCTGAGCTACTCGTCGTTCCACACGTACGAGGAATGCCCGCTCCGCTGGCGGTTCCTGTACGTGGACAAGCTCCCCGAGGCGCCGCGGGGGTACTTCACCTTCGGCCGGGTCGTTCACTCAGTCCTCGAGGAGCTCGTAGCGCCGCTCGTGATTCCCGCGGCCCGACGTGCGGGAGAGAACGACCGACAGCGCACCCTCGACGAGTGGCACGCCAAGGTGGGCGCATCCAGCCCTCCGCGTTGGATGACCCGAGACGAGCTCCTCGCGGCGTACGACCGGGCATGGTCGGGCGAAGGGTACGTCTCGGCCGAGGAGGAGTCTCGGTACCGTGCCCTCGGGCGCGAGATCCTGCTGCGGTACTACGACTTCCTCGTCCAGGATCGACCCACGCCGGTCGCCGTCGAAGAGCACCTCGAGGCTCGATGGGACGGCATTCCGGTGCACGGCTACATCGACCGGATCGATCGGACGCCCTCGGGCGGCCTCGAGATCGTGGATTACAAGACCTCAAGGGATCTCTCGAGCGACGACGCGCGAGATTCCGACCAGCTGAGCCTGTACCAGGTCCTGGTCGAGAGCAATTACTCGGAGCCGGTCCACGGTCTCACCCTCTACCACCTGCGCTCGCTCACGCCGCTGAAGGTCGCGCCGCGCGACCCGTCGGCCCTCGCGGGATTGCACGACCGATTGGGGACCGTCATGGACGGGATCCGGGCCGAAGCGTTCGAGCCGACGCCCGGGCGCTATTGCGGGCGGTGCGACTTCCGAGATCGGTGCCCGGAGTTTCGAGCCGTCCCCCCGGCGGACGAGGCGCGGCTTCGCACCCTCGTGGATCGGTTCGAGGCCCTCCGAGCGGAGGAGCATCGTCTCGAGTCCGAGCTTCAGCGAACCGCCGAGGAGCTCCACCGGGCCGCGGAGGAGCTGGGCGTCCACCGCGTCCGGGGGAGCCGCTCGGTCGCGGTCCGCCGGCGGGACGAAGCGTGGCAGTACTCCATCGACCACGTCCGGCCTCTCCTCGAGCGTTCAGGTCTTGCCGAACGAGTGACCACCGGCTCGCCGGAAGAGGTCCGTCGCCTCGTGCGCGACCCGACGGTGGACCCGGAGGTCCGGCGAAGGGTGGCGGAGACGGGGGCACGACGCGTCAAATGGTACTGGGAGCTCGAAGAGGGTTCGTCCTAGGCTCCTCGAGCGCGCGTTCGCGCAAAGGCTAAGACCCGTTCCCGATACTCCCCCCTATGGGGATTCCCCTCGCCTCTCAGTCTCGCCTCGCGTCCCTGGAAGGGCGCAAGCCCACGATCGCGACCCTCTGTTCGCACTCCTCGCTCCAGATATTCCATGGAGCGCGCGCGAGAGGGTTTTCGACGCTCGGGATCTCGGTCGGGCCGCCCCCGCTCTTCTACGACGCGTTCCCGCTCGCTCGTCCCGACCGATTCCTTTCGGTCCCCCGGGCGAAGGACCTTCCGGCAGCCGCCGACCAGCTTCGCAAGGAAGGCGCGGTACTCGTCCCGACCGGCTCGTTTGTGGAGTACGTCGGGGCGGACGCCTTCGCGTCGATGGATGTCCCGGTGTTCGGGAACCGCGCGGTGCTCGGCTGGGAGTCGGACCGAAGGAAGGAGCGGGAGTGGCTCGACTCGGCGGGAGTCCCGATGCCCCGACGCTACGACGACCCGGCTGAGGTCGACGGGCTGGTGATCGTGAAGTACTACGGCGCGAAGGGCGGCAAGGGATTTTTCCTCGCGAAGAACCGCGAGGCGCTCACGGACTTCGTTCCGGCGGGGCCGCACGTCATCCAGGAGTACGTGCTCGGGACGCGGTACTATATGCACTTCTTCTACTCGCCGCTCTCCGACCGCGGATATCGAGTCGGTCACGGATCGCTCGAACTCCTCGGGATGGACCGGCGCGACGAAGCGAACATCGACGAGCTCTACAAGCTCGGTGCTCAGGAGGAGCTCCTCAAAGCCGGGA
>JASHUP010000206.1 GCA_030039915.1 Thermoplasmata archaeon
GTGTATTGGAGGGTCTACCCGTTCCGGGCCCGCGACAAGAGCGAGCGTCGCCTGTTCGTCTGCTTCCGCCGAACCCACGCGGCGCCGGTGTTCTTCGCGGCGTCGCCGACGGCCAGGTCCTGGGGCTGCCCTCGGTGTGCCCGACGCGGACATTCGTCGGACCGCCGGAAGTCGTCGTGACTCTCCCTCTTCGGAACGACTTGGGACGACCGAGGGCGGTTCAGGCTGACCGTATCCGCTTCGTCAGAAGATTTCGAGACCCGTTCGGATTTCGTACACACCCAGACCCTCCCCGGGGCACCTAAATAGGGTGGGGAGGTCCGAGCGGCGATGACCCCCCGTCGTCGGCGCTCGGGTCGAAAGACCCCGACCCGGATCCGGGTCCCCCCCGAGCTGCGGATCGAGGCGCCCACTCCCCACATCATCCGCGTCGACCTCGTCGAGGACCCGCACGCCCACATCGTCTGCCGGGTCTGCGGACGGATCCAGGCCGTCGAACTCACCGAGCTCGACCGACACTTCCTCACCGAGCTCGCCGGGCACCATCCGGACGGTTGGAGCGTGGACGGAATCGCCTTCTCCCTGATGGGAGCCTGCCGCCGGTGCCGAGAAGGGCCGCCCTCGTGAACCTCGGGGTAACGGGTCCCTCGCTGGGATGACCGGATTCTTCACGTCTCCTCGGGTCGCCTGGGGTCCGGGCGCGGTCGAGCAGCTGAGCGGCCTCGGCGCCCGTCGAGCACTCGTCGTCGTGGACCCCGACGTCAGCCGCGCCGGTGGCCACCGTCGGGTCGTCGAGGAACTCGCCAAGTCGGAAACCGTGGTGGAGGCCATTCCCGCGGCGACCGAGGCCGATCACGTGGGTGCCGTCGAGGCGCTCGCGAAGCGGTTCACGGAATTCGCCCCCGACTGGCTCGTGGCGGTCGGGGGCGGCCGGACGCTGGACGGCGTCAAGGCCGCGCGCCTGCTCTACGAGCGGCCGGACGTTTCCCTCCGCGCCGTCTCGCCGGTCTTCGAGCTCCCCGATCCGCCGCGCAGCCGGCTCGTCGCGATCCCCACCACGAGCGGCAGCGGGAGCGAAGCGAGCTGGGCGGTCGATCTCGTGGGCCCGGAGGGCGAGCCGATCGAGATCGCTCATCGATCGTGCATCCCGGACTGGGCGGTCGTGGACGTCGCCTTCTCCGAGAGCCTGCCGGTCGACCTCCGTCGGGACGGCGGCGTGGAAGCGCTCGGTCAGGCGCTCGAGGCCTACCTCTCCGCCTGGTCGAACCCGTTCTCGGACGCGCTCGCGCTCTCGGTCGCCCGCACCGCGTTCGAGCGCCTCCCGCACGCGATCCGATGGAGCGACGACCCCGAAGCGAAAGAGGACCTCCACTGCGCCGCGACCCTGGCCGGGCTCGCTTCATCGAACGCGCAACGGGGCGTGGCGCACGCGCTCGCACGCGCGCTCATCGCCCCGACCGGACTTCCCTACGCGCGCCTGCTCGGCATCGCGCTCCCGAGCGTCCTCGATTTCAACTATCCGTCGGCTCGGGATCGACTGGAGTCGCTGGCAAGTGGCGTGCGTCAGCCGGACGAGGCCGCCCCGGTGCCGCTCGCGGCTCGCCTGCGAAAATTCTACGAGCTGCTTCGTTTTCCCGCGGACCTGCGCGCCGCCGGCGTTCCGCCCGAACGATTGAACGACGACCGGGCCCGGATTGTGAGTCACGTGCTTCGGATCCCGGGCGTCCTCGCGAACCCGCGGGTGCCGTCGGCCGCGGACGTCGAGGCGCTGCTCACGAGTATCGCGATCGGGCCGGCCGCCCGCTAGGTCGCACTCGAGGAAGGGAAAGGGCAGGCCTCGCGCTCAGGCGGCCGGCGAGGACGCCGACGCCTTGGTCACGCGCGACGCGCCCAGATCCTCGACCCGCGCCGGGGACTCGACCGCCCGATTGATGGCGATCTCGGCGAGGTCGCTCGCGTAGAACGCGCTCCGCTCGAGGCTTTCGAGCACGTAGGCGAGGCCGACTGCGAGGCGCCCGCGCTTCGAGGTGAGCTCGTGGAGAACGTGGTCCCGCTCCTCGGTGAGGCGGTGGGCGGCGTCGATCACCTGGTTCGCCTTCTCGATGTCCCGGGAATCGAGACAGTCGAGGGCGTCCGCGAGCGCGCTCGCCGCTGCGGCGGCCATCCGGTCGAGCTCGCTCGAGAGACGCGCCGGGGTCTGCTCGCGGCCGAGGATCGTCACGGTCTCGGCGATCCGCACCGCGTGGTCGGCGATCCGCTCGAGGACACGGGAGGCGAGCAGGTACGTCGAGCACTCGGGAAGCGTCAGCTCGACCGTCGCGAGGATCCGGGCGTCGCGGAGCGCGCTCGTCACCTGTTTCTCGAGGAACCAGTGGAGCCGGTCGACCTCCCAATCACGCTCGATCACATCCTTCGCGATCGCGCTGTCACGAGCGCGGAACGCGGTCATCGCGTCCGATTGCATTGCTCGGACCATCTGGTGCATCCGTCGAATGATGGACGGGATCGGCAGCGGGTTCGAGCCGACGACGTCCTGGAGGATCACCGACTCGGCGGTCTCCTCGAGGATCTCGGGACCGATCATCCGTTGAGCGAAGTTCCGGATCACCTCACGTGTGCGCGCGCCCATGCGAGCCGGGGTCCGGATCTCGAGGAGCGGGTACCCCGCGATGTACTCGGCGATCAGCCGTCGGAAGAGGTGCTCCTCGTCCATCTCGTTCGAGACCTCGACCAGCCGGCGTTCCATCTCCGCCGGGTTCGAGGACTCGGCGAAGACGGTGAGCGAGCCGTCCGCGCGCGGGGTGAAGAACAGCACGTCGCCCGGACCGAGCCCGCGAGAGGTCACCCAGTTCTTCGGCAGCGAGATGATGAAAGTCGACCCACCCGTCTTCTGGATGCGCCGTCCGTGGAACCCTCCACTGCTACGCATTGACTGTAGATGGGCGGACAATCTATTCTCTATATAGCCCTCGCCAAAGAAACGACGTTGACCGGCGAACTCCGGGCCTCCGGTCGATTTCGGCGGGGACCCTAAATACGCCGGGCGCGGGTGGCGGGCGGTCGCTCAGCATGCGAGGAGAGCCAGAGCGCCGTTTCTTCTTTCGAGGTCGTCCTCGCTCGTTCCGGGACGGCGAAACGCTCCTCGCCGCGCTCTCCCGGGAGAGTGTTCCTCTCCTACACCGCTCGGTTCAGTACCATCGACCTCAGGGCGCGTTCTGCGGGATCGGCCATTGCACCGGCTGTCTCGTCCGGGTGAACGGGCGCCCCAACGTGCGTGCGTGCCGGCACGAGCCGGCCGAGGGCGACGTCGTCTCCACCGAGAACGCGTGGCCGTCCGCGAGCGTGGACCTCCTCGCAGCGATCGGTTTCTTCGCGCCCGGTGGAGTGGACACGTTGCACGGGCTCCGCCGACCGACGTTCGCGACCCCGATCTACCAGCGCCTGGTCCGCCGGCTCGCCGGCACCGGCGAGCCGCCCACAAGCGAGGCGGCCCGGGCCCTTGTGGCCCCGCCCGTCGATCGTTCCTGTGAGGTGGCGATCGTCGGGGGCGGTGACGCGGGACGGGCGGTCGCGGCCGCGCTCGTCGCCCGAGGGGTGCGTCCGGTGGTCCTCGAGCGCCGCCTTCGACCGCCGGCCGTGGCGGGGGCGGACGTTGTTCCGGCGACGACCGCGGTCTTCCTCCCCGCTCCGCCGGAGGGGGCGCAACGCCGATTCTCCCTGCTCGCATTCGCCGAGCCGGCGCGAGGAGTCCGTCTCGACGTCCGGTCGGTCGTGCTCGCCACCGGGGGATACGACGCGGCGCTCCTCTTCCGGGGGAACGACCGGCCCGGTGTCCTGAGCGCGGACGGGGCGCTCGAACTCGCCGGTCCCGATGCGCGACACCTCCCGTTCCGACGCGCGGTCGTGGTCGGAGGCGGGATGCGGACCGCGCAGGTGATCGAACGATGCGGCGATTCGGTGGAAGCGGTGGTCGCGCTCGGAGAGATTCGCCCCGAGGTCGTTCGTGCCGCCTCCGACCTCGGGATCTTGCTCTACCCGCGGTCGTTGCTGCTCGAGGCCGTCGGTCGTCGGAGGGTACGCGCGGTGCGCCTTCGCGCACGAGGATCCGGGTCCCCAAGCACGCTCCCGTGCGACGCGATCGTGCTCGCCCATCGCCGGGTCCCGAACTCGCAGCTGTTCTTCCAGGCCGGCGCGAAGATGGACTGGCGACCCGGCGTCGGAGCGTACTTCCCGAACGTCGGGGCCGATGGGACGACGAGCGTCCCGGGTCTCTTCGCCGCAGGGTTCGTCGCCGGGGTCGCTCCCGACGCATACTCCTCGGTCGCAGAGCTCCTCGCGTCGGCGATCGTTGAGACGACCGCACGCGCGCCGACGACGCCCGATCGTGCGGTCCCCCCATCTCCGCCCACCGAGCTCCTCGGGTACTACCGGGAGCTCCTCCGGGTTCCGGGCCACGGACGCTGGGTCGTCTGTCCGTGCGTCGACGTCTTGCTCTCCGAGGTCGAAGACGCCGTTCGTTCGGGCTACCGCGGCATCGAGGTGATCAAGCGATACACCAGCCTTGGGACGGGAATCTGTCAGGGTCGGTACTGCCTACCGGACGCACTCCTCTTGCTCTCGATCCTCGAGAATCGCCCCCCGTCGGACGTGGGGTACATCACGCAACGGCCTCCGGTCGTTCCGACGCCCCTTGCGGCGTTCGCCGGATTCCCGGCCATGACCGCGACGGAGGACAGCCCGTGACGTTCGGTCGAGGGTCCTATCGGACGGTCGTGGTCGGCGCGGGGATCGTCGGGCTGTTCACGGCGTACCATCTCGCCCGGGCGGGCGGGGGACCGGTCCTCGTTGTCGACCGAGGCTTCCTTTCCAGCGGAGCCTCCGGTCGCAACGGGGGCGGGGTCCGCCAGCAGTGGGAGACCCGTGGCACGGTCCGGCTCGCCCACGAAGCGGTCCAGGCGTACCGCCGATTCGGTCGCGAGTTCGGCTTCAACATCTGGTTCCGGCAGACCGGCTACCTCTTCCTCGCCGAGAACGCGACCGAGCTCGCTCGGTTGCGAACGGTCCACGACGTGGTCTCGGCCGAGGGTCTTTCCTCGAAGGTGCTCGACGCGTCGGGCGTCGCGCGGCTGGTCGACGGGATCGCCCCGGGCGCGGTCGTCGGAGGAACGTTCCTCGAGAGCGACGGGACCCTCTACCCGTTCCCCGCGATCTGGGGCGTCTACGAGGTGGCCCGTTCGCTCGGGGTCGAGGTGGCCCTCGGCGTCGAGGCCCTCGGAATCGAGGTGCGGGACGGTCGCGTCGCCGGGGTCCTCACGTCGAAGGGCCCGGTCGGGACCCCCACGGTCGTCAACGCGGCCGGTGGGTGGTCGGGCGAGTTCTCCCGCCGCGCCGGACTCGAGGTCCCCAACGTCGCGACCCGGCACGAGATCCTCGCGACCGAGGCGATGAAACCGTTCCTCGATCCGATGGTCGTCCGCGCCTCGGATGGGCTGTACTTCAGCCAGTCGATGCGCGGGGAGATCATCGGGGGCGTCAAGGTCCCTCATCGCCCGGGAACCGCGCGCGGACAGCCGACCTCGCCCGAGTTTCTCCCGACGATGGCCCGCGCGCTCGTCGGCCTGATCCCGCGGCTCGGTGCGATCGGGGTACTTCGCGCCTGGTCCGGATTCTACGACGACACTCCGGACGGGTTCCCGGTGATCGGTGAGGACCCGCGACTTCCCGGGTTCGTTCACGCAAACGGGTTCGGCGGTCACGGATTCATGCTGGCCCCGGCGACCTCCCGTCGGGTGGCGTTCGTCGTCCTCGGTCAGCCGACCGACCTCGACCCCGCGCAATTCTCGCCGAGCCGGTTCCGTGCGCCGACGGCGGCCGCCGCGGCCGAGCGACTCCAGCTCGGGTAGGGCCGGTGCGCTCCCGCTACCGTATTGAACGCGGGACCCGGTCCCGACCGTCGTGATCGGACAGTTCCCGTGGGACCCGTTCCCTCCCTCGGGGGAACCCGACCCGAAGGGACCCGACCCGGTCCAGACGATCGCGTTCCGGGCCGCCGTCACCGCCGCCGACGCCTATCGTTCGGTCCGGCTCGCGCTCCGTCGGGAGAGCGGCACCCTGCGGATCGGCAACCGGTTCGTGACCGACGGGCGGTACCGCCAGGTGGCGTTCCTCGCGTTCGGGAACGCGGCGAACTCGATGGCGCTCGCCGCGCTCCACGCGATCGGGGACCGACTGACCCAGGGATTTCTCGCGGCCCCGGACCCGGTCGACCCGGCGATCCCCTTCCGCGGGATCCAGGTGCCGCCCGGTTGGGGCGGTGCGCCCACCGCCGACGAGTCGATCGCCGCCGCGACCGAACTCGCGGCCGGGCTCTCCGAGCAGGACCTGCTGCTCGTCCTGCTCTCTTCTGGCGCGCTCCGTTCCCTCGTTCGCCCGCCCACGGGGATGACCGACGAGGAGTTCGGCGCCTTTCTCGAAGAGGCCCACGCGCGAGGTGCCTCCGGCCCGGAGGTCGATCTCCTGGCCCGCGTGCTCGGGGACGGAGCGGTCGCGGGCCGGCTCGCGAGCGCGATCCCGCGCGCCGACACCGCGACGTTCATCGTCGACCGCGGCGGAGGCCCGAGGCTCCTCGGAGGGGGTCCGATGCATCCGCTCGGGCCCGCCGAGCTCGCGGAGTGCCGCGAGCTCCTCGCCCGGCTCCCGCTCGCCGGTCGACTCCCGGCCGCGGTACAGGACCGCGTTGAGTCGGCGCCGCCCGTACGAACTGCCTCCCCCGACCGGATCGCCCGTCCTGTGGTCGTCGCGAGCCCGGGGGACGCGCTCAAAGCCGCGGCCGACGCGCTCTTCGACAAAGGGTGGACGAGCCGACTCGCATTCCTCACGTTACGCGACGCGCCAACCCCCGCGGCCCAGCGGTTCCTGGCGCGAGCGGACGAGCTGTTCGTCGCCGAGGGTCTCTCGAGCGACAGCCGCACGAAAGGGGTGGCGGCGTTCGCGATGACGACGCTCGGATTGCCGGAAGGACCCGAGGAGGGACCGTCGTTTGGCGAGTTCCTCACGGTGACCCAGCGGAGCCTCCGCCGCCGAGAGATGAGCGCCGGTCTCTTTCGGACCGCGGGCGCGATCGGGGACCCGAACTATCCGGCGGGGGCCGTCGTGGGAGCAGCGACCGACCCCGAGGCGCACGTGACTCCCGGGCGTGCTCGCGTGGTCCGGATGCGGAAAGGGATCACGGACGTCGGGATGCTGGCGGTCGCCCTGTTCCCGACCCCGTCGGCGGCCGCGAAGCCGGGGCGTACGGGCTAGCCGCTCTCGGAGACCGAGCGACGCTCTCCGTTCGCTTCGGCCTCCTGGAAGTGGCGCTTGAGCGCCATGTACTCCGCGAAGGAGATCTCCCGGCGCGCGCGCACGGCCCCGGCCTGCTTCAGCGAGTCGATCTGGTAGGTGCGCAGCAGCTCGGCGACCGGTCGACCGCGCTCTTCCGGTCGGCTCGCGAAAATCGGCGCCGCCGCGATCGGCGCCTCCAACCTCGGCGCGGGTGGGGGACGGGAAGGCTCCGACCGGGTGGGTTGCGCGCCGAGATAGGCGACCAGCCGCTCGTGCTCGCCGGGAGTGAGCTCGCCCTCCCCAAGGAGCAGGTCGACCAACTCGCGCTGGCGCGGTCGATACGTCTCCACGAGCTCGGTGAGGTCCCGGTCCGGTCGGGCGACCGGGGCCGCCGCGAGGGGGGGCCCGACCAACCCGTCGAGGTCGGCCTGAAGTTCGTCGAGCGCGCGCGAGAGCTCGGCGTGGCTCGGGCCCGAGCCGTCCGGTGCGAGCTCGAACCGGGCGGCGAGGCGGACGGTGCCGGCCGCCGGTAGGTCGGCTCGCAGCGGTCGCTCCACGGTGAGCTCGAGATCACGCCGGCGCACGGGCACGGCGTCGGACGGGCGAGGACGGAGAAAAGGTACTCCCGACCGGCGCGCCTCCTTCGCGGTCCCGACGAGTTACCACCATTCACTTGCTTTCACACCGTAACTATAAGAAGGTCCGAGGGTCTAGCTTTGCAGAGGCGAGAGGAGTGGAAGCGGAGCGAGCCCGACGAACCGCTCTGCCGCACCCGGCGGCTGGCGACACCTGCGACTCGGCGGACGGACGGAACCTCTGCCCGGTCCTCGCCGCTGTGGGCGTCATCGGCACGGAGTGGCGGCTCGCCATCGTGCACCGCCTCCTCGAAGGACCCCAGCGGTTCAGCGAGATCCTGAAGTCGAATCCCCGTCTCAACGCGAAGACCCTGAGCGCGACCCTCAAGTTCCTCGAGGGACAGGGCGTCGTTCAGCGCACGGTGGTCAGCACCCGCCCGTTCTCGGTCGTCTACTCGCTCACCGAGATGGGTCTCGGGCTCGCCCCGGCGGCTCGAGAGCTTCGGGCGTGGGGCGAGCGCTGGCTCCTCCCGCGGGCCGCGCAGCAGAGTCGCGCCGCCGCGGCCGCGCGCCGGCCGCCGGCGATCCAGGGTGAGCTTCCCCGCATCGTCCTCGCCGAGGGCGAGGGCCACCGGACCCGGTAAACGGAACGGCCCTCCTTCGGGCCGTTTCACGACCTCCCATTCGCGGTTCAAATACCGCGGAGGGCGCTCGAGGAATTGCAACCACCCCGGAAAGGTCCCTCCAGATCGCCCCAAGAGGACAGCACCGTGTCCTGGCGTGCGAGGGACCTTTCCAAAAACCGATCCTCTTCTAACCGCTCATTTCGGTGGTGATCGTCCATTCCCGGGCCTGACCCCGTCGGGGACCATCGTTCACATTTCAGCAGCGAGCAAGCCTACCTAGGTCCGGACCCGGTCCTCGCTGCGTTTCCCCATGGCGTCGACCGTTGCCCCCTCCATCGCACTCTGCGTTCGACCGCTTGGTCGCTCTGCGGACTCCGACGGACCCAGCGTGCCTCGCCAACACCCCCGAGCCGAACGCGCCCCCGAGCTCCGAGACCGCGATCGCGGTCTCCCGCTCCGCTTCGCGTCGTTCGTGCTCTAACCGCCACGTGACCGGCGCCGCCGCGAAGGACGAGGGGTCCTTCGAGGACGCCTCCCGCGAGCGGACGCCCGGCCGGACGCGTCGGGAGTCCTGAGCGCGGAAGCGCGCACCCACCGGTCCCGCGCGACTTCCCGGCACCTGCCGGAGCCCGCCCTCCCCAGCTCTGCGGTGCTCCGGCCGCCGGGCGGGTCCTGGGGAGGACGGTCCCGAAGTCTCCTCAGGGAGACCGGGCCCCGCGCACCACTCCGTCCCACCCGGCACCCGCGGGAGGGGCGGGGGAGTTCTGGAAAACGTGGATGCTGAACGCATCGCTCGAACGCCCTCCCAACCTCTTCTCGGCCTACCCCTTCCCGAACGCGCTGACCCGCGAGTCCGCAAGGTCGGCGAAGTCCGCCTCCCGATCGCGGGACCGTACCGACCGCGAGC
>JASHUP010000207.1 GCA_030039915.1 Thermoplasmata archaeon
ACGCGCGTCCCCCTGGACGAGCCGAACGGTCCCGAGAGGCGGCCGACGCACGGCGGGTCGAAGCCCGGGCGAGATTAATACGCCCTGCCCGCTCGCCGCGCCATGCGGCTCGACCGACCGGTCCTTCAGGTCGCGCTCGATTTCGAGAACCTCTCCCGCGCTCTGCTCGCGGCCCGAGAGGCCGTCCAGGGCGGGGCGGACTGGGTGGAGGCGGGGACCCCTCTCGTCAAAAGCGAGGGGCTTGACGCAGTCCGGGAGTTGAAGAAGGCGTTCCCCGACCGCCGAATCGTCGCCGACCTGAAGGTGATGGACACCGGCGCCTTCGAGGTCGAGATCGCGGCGAAGGCGGGCGCGGACATCGTCACGGTTCTCGGGGTAGCGGACGACGACACCATCGCCGAGGCGGTCCGAGGCGGAGAGCTCTACGGCGCGGAGGTGATGGTCGACCTTCTCGGGGTGACCGACCCCATCGCGCGCACCAAGCGCGTCGCCGAACTCGGGGCGGCGGCCGTGTGCTGGCACGTGGGTATCGATATGCAGATGGCCGGCAAGACGCCGTTCGCGGTGCTCGGGGAGCTCGCGAAATCGACAACCCTGCCCGTCGCGGTCGCGGGAGGCCTCACGAGCGAGAGCGTCGCCGAGGCGACCCGGGCGGGCGCGCAGATCCTCATTGTCGGTAGAGCGATCACGAAGAGCGCGAACATCGTCGAGGCGACGCAACGGATCCACGAGGCGATCGTCACCCAGAAGGAGGTGGCTAGCGAGCACTTCCAGCGGTACAGCGGTGGGGACCTCCGGACGGCCTTCCTCAGGGTCTCGAGTCCGAACGTGACGGACGCGATGATGCGTCAGGGAGCCATGCACGGGATCCTGGCGCGTCTCAAGGATCCAACCGTTCGAATGGTCGGGCCCGCGGTGACGGTTGTGACCCGGGACGGCGACTGGGCGAAACCGGTCGAAGCGATCGACCGGGCGGGGCCCGGCGACGTGATCGTTGTGGACGCGGGAGGTGGCACGACTGCGATTTGGGGAGAACTCGCGAGCTGGTCGGCCCGAGGTCGCCAGCTTGCGGGCGTCGTCGTCGATGGGGCGATCCGCGACGTCGACACGATCCTCGAGATGGGATTTCCGGCGTTCAGCCGGTCGGTGAGTTCGAACGCGGGCGAGCCGAAGGGGCACGGGGAGATCGGGGTCGAGGTCACCGTCGGGGGCCAGCGCGTTCGTCCCGGAGATTGGATCGTAGGCGACCTGAGCGGAGTCGTCGTGGTGCCTCGGGAACGCGCGCAGGAAATCGCGAACCGGGCCCTGGATGTCCTTGAGCACGAAAACCGCGTCCGAGAAGAGATCCAACGGGGGTCGACGCTAAGTGCCGTGCAGAAGCTGGAGCGCTGGGAGCGAGTCGGTTGAGTGTCTCTTCGATACCCCGGCACAGTTTCCGGCTACGGCTCGGTGAGCGCCTTCAGCACTCGGGAGCGCACCCAGAGAGTCCGGTTTAGCCCCTCCAGCCTATCCTGCTGGTGTCGATTGGGTCCCGCCCAGTAGATCGTCCAGGGGAACGGATACTCGACCTCCCAGAGGACCAGACCCTCCGGCTCGGCTAGCGGAAGCGTCAGCCGCTCTTGGCCGCGAACGGCCGCCTGAAGCCGGGCCAACGTAACACGGCCGGCGTCGTGCTCGCGGAGGGCAGCGATGATCTTCCGTACCATGCCCCACACGAACGAGGGAGCGCGAACCTCCACGACGATCCCTTCATCGACTGACTGTATGGTCACCGACTCGACCGTCCGGACGGCCGGCTGAGCGATGGGAAGCCCGCGCCCGAAGGAGCGGACATCGACTGGCCCCGAGAAGATTCGGGCGGCCCGTTCCCAACGTTCGACGTGGTGCCCCGCACCGGGTTCGAAATACCGGTAGGTCCGGCGCACCGCCCGACGCACGCGGAACTCCTCCGGCACGGGCGCAGCGGCCGAACAGGTCACTTCGGTGGAGAGTCCGTTCAGCGAGCGGAGGAGAGCGTTCCCCGGAACGTCGGTCGTGAGCGCGAGGGCGTTCGCTCGCGCGCTCACTCCGCGGTCGGTCCGACTGGCGACTTCGAGTCGGGCGGCTTCCGCCGAGGGCGCGATTCCCATCCGAACAAGGCGGCGAAGGATCTCTCCCTCCACCGTCCTGAGGCCCGGCTGCCGGGCCCAGCCCGCAAAGGCACCACCGTCGTACCCAAATCGGACTAACCACCGCATCGAAGGCGCTCCGGATCGAGCGGAAATCGACCTCGCGGGCGGCGAAGAAAGTTGCTTGACAACCCCTAACAAATAGACTCCTATTGTCGTCTATATATTCTACGGCAGATTAGTATAAGACCCGAGTAAAGTTCGTTCCAGCGATGCCCACCGGGACGGCCGCGGGACAATCGCCCTGCTCGAGTTCCCGGTGAGCCGGACATCAAGGACCGTAAAAATAGGAACGGCAGGAGAACAATGAGTAGCAACCAAGCAGGAATGAACACACCAGCAGCGAGTCAGCCGGAGCCAGTCATCCAGCGGAAGAAGGGTGGTCGCGGAGCGCTCATCGCGGTCATCGCGGTGGTCATCGTGATCATCTTGATCGTCGTCGTCGGATACTCGGCGGGATGGTTCAAGACGGGTACCACCTCCTCGAGCTCGGGGACGTGCAAGCTTCCGAGCGTGACCTCGATTACGGGAGAGGGTTCCACGCTCGTGGCACCGCTCATGGACTACTGGGCCTCCGTCTACAATGGAGGAACTCAGGTAACGTATGACGCCGCCGGCAGTTCGGCCGGCATCACTGCGATCACGGCGAAGACCGTCGACTTCGGTGCCAGCGATGCCCCGCTCGACCCCGCGCAGCGCGCGGCGGCGCCGGGACTCCTGACGGTTCCCGAAGCCGCGGGAGGCGTCGTCCCGATCTACAACCTCGGCGGCATCTCGTTGGACTTCAACGGCAGCGTGCTGGCCCAGATCTTCGACGGGACAATCACGAACTGGAACAGTTCCGCGCTTCACACGCTCAATCCGAGTGCCAAACTTCCCAACGCCACCATCACCCCGGTCCACCGGACGGGCGGTAGCGGCACCACGTTCGCCTTCACGAGCTTCCTGACGGATGAGAACGCCGTCTGGGCCCACACGTGGGGAAAGGGCACCGCCTGGCCGACCAACATCTCGGTCGGCGTCGGAGCCTCGGGGAACGGCGGGGAAGCGACCACGGTCAGCACCACACCGGACTCGATCGGATACGTCGACCTAAACTACGCGCTCAATGCGGGCGCGGCGGTCGGGATTGGCAGCGTGCAGAACCCCTCGGGGAACTTCATCAAAGCCAACATCACGAACACCGAGTCGGCCCTCGTGGACTCGAACCCGGTTCTCCCCGCTGGCAGCGGTGACTGGTATAACGTGTCGGTGCTCAACGCACCCGGAGCACACGACTACCCGATCACGACCATGACCTACATGCTGGTCTACCAGAACCTCGCAGCGTACAGCAGCTACTCGCTGGTGAACGCCGAGAACCTGGTCGACTTCCTGCACTGGGCCGTGACCGTGGGCCAGAACGACTCCGCGCCGCTCTACTACGCACCTCTCACCCAGAGCATCATCGCCCATGACTATGCGACGCTGGCGACGATGACCTTCGGGACGCAAGCCATCCCAGTGTGCGTACCGACCTAGTCGGGCGGCCGGGCGGGTCCGTCGAGGAAGTCCGAATGGACCCGCCAACCCCTTCCTCCGATTCTTCTCCGCCCGCTCCCCTTCCCCAAGTTCGGCCTCGGCGATCCGACCATCACAAGTGGGGAGACCGTGTCTTCTTCGGCTTGGTCCTCGCGGTCGGCGTCAGTATCATCGCGCTCGCGGCAGCGATCGTCGTAATTCTCGTCTACAGCGCCCGGCAGTCGTTCCAGGTCTTCGGCTGGTCGTTCCTGTGGGGAACGGTCTGGAGCCCGAACACCAACGTCTTCGGCGTCGTTCCGTTCGTCGCCGGGACGTTGATCACGAGCGCGATCGGGCTCGTGATCGCGGTCCCGCTCGCCCTCGGTGCCGCCATCTTTCTCACGACGCACTCGCCCCGGTGGCTTCGGGGCCCGGCCGGAACTGCGATCGAGCTGCTGGCCGCCGTCCCGTCCGTCATCTATGGGTTCTGGGGCCTTTACATTCTTCACCCCTACATGGCGTCGACCGTTGAACCGGGTCTCAAGAAGTACCTCGGGTTCACCGGGCTGTTCGACGGAACTCCGATCGGACTCGACGTTCTCACGGCCGGGATCATTCTCGCGGTGATGATCGTCCCGACGATCTGTGCCGTGAGCCGCGACACGCTCCTGGCAGTCCCTCAGGCGCAGAAGGAGGCCGCCCTAAGCCTCGGAGCCACGGACTGGGAAACAACTCGAATCGCGAGCATCCCGTACGCTCGCTCCGGCATCATCGGCGGAATTATCCTGGGTCTGGGTCGCGCGATGGGCGAAACCATGGCCGTCACGATGGTGATCGGGAACACGGACAAGATCCCGACCTCCCTCTTCTCGCAAGGACAGACCATCGCGAGCCTCATCGCGAACGAACTCCTCAGTAACACCGGCCCGCTCCAGGTCTCGGCCATCCTGGAGGCGGGGCTCGTCCTCCTCATGATCTCCCTTCTCGTCAACGTCGCCGCCCGTCTTCTCGTCTGGCGGGTGGTCCGGGTCAGCGGGGGTGCCGTGGAGTGATCCGCTTCGACCGCCACGCGCGTCGCAAGCTCTTCAGCCACGCGATCGCCGTGCTCTCCGGCCTCACCGTCATTGCCGTGCTCTACCCGCTCGTGAGCATCGTTTACGAGGCGTTCAGCCTCGGCGGCGGGGTCATCTTCCAGGCCGCGTTCTTCACCTCCGTTCCACCGAATGCGTGCTCCGTCCTCTCGTGCGAGACGGTCGGGATTGGCCCCGACATTCAAGGGACGTTAATCCTCGTTGGCCTGGCGTCCGGGATCTCGGTTCCCGTAGGGGTCCTCGCGGCGATCTTTGCCTCGGAGTACCGGGCGAAGGGTTTGGGCCGAGCGATCAGCTTCACGGCGGACGTGCTCACGGGCGTCCCGTCCATCATCATGGGCGCGTTCATCTACGGCTACTTTGTCGTCTACGCACCGTCCATCGCCTACAGCGCCTACACGGGGGGACTTGCGCTCTCCGCGATCATGATCCCGATCGTCGTCCGGACGACCGAGGAGGCGCTCCGGGTCGTGCCGAATTCCACCCGGGAGGCGGCTCTCGCGCTCGGTATTTCGAAATGGAAGGCAACGCTCCGGATCGTTCT
>JASHUP010000208.1 GCA_030039915.1 Thermoplasmata archaeon
CCCTCCCTCGTTCGGGATGTAGACGTACCCGTTGTCGGTGTCATACGTCCCCTGCGCCGTCTCTCGTCCAACCGTCACGTTGGCGACCAACGACAACCCGTTGACCACGCTCACGTTGTTGGGAGAGCTGTTGGAGACGTAGATGTCCCCGTTCCCGCTATCGTAAGTCTCGGCAGTAGGGAATGAATCCAGAAGGACGGAGCCCACGAGCCTCGAGCCGCTGATCACGCTCAGGTTCTCGGAGAGGCTGTTGGCGACGTATTCGTAGCCGGCCTGCCCGTCGAAGATCGAGAAGGCCGGCCCGCTTCCCACCGGGATCGTGGCCACGAGTGTCGTCCCGCTGAGCACGCTGACGTTGTCCGAGCCAAAGTTCGGGACATAGACGTACCCGTCCGCGCTGTCGTAGCTCGCATATTCCGGATCCGTGCCCACGTTCACGGTTCCCACCACCGAAGTGCCGTCGATCACGCTGACGTTGTCGGAACCCCCGTTCGTAACGTAGACCCAGCCATTTCCGCCATCGTACGTGACGGAACCAGGGTCGTCCCCAACCGGGACGGAGACCACCTCGGTCGGGGTCTCGGAAGCTGTCTTCGGAGACCCAGGGTAGCTATGCCCGTCCGAACCGGATCCGCCGACCGGCGGAGTGCGGTCGGACCGGAGAAGCCCTGCGATGAGGGTGGGTTCAGCGCTGGGATGCGCGCGAGGGAACGGTTGACTCGCCGTCGCTAGAGCCCCCTCGACTCCCGGAGTTGCGCGGGAACTGGTGGCGGCCACCGTGGCGCTGGAAGCGAGAACGACACCCACGAGCAGAAAGGCGCGAATCCAACCGAGCCGCGACGGTCGGCGGGTTGTCACACGTGCGGAACGATGGGCCGTAGCATAAATGATGTGGGAGTCGGGCACCGCGGTCGTCGGACAGGTCGCCCAGCCACGGGCGTTCGGAACCGGTTTACCCGCTCCGACGGTGAAGAGGACCGCGGGCCGGGATAGGATGTTCGCTTAGGCTACCGGACGATCGGCCCCCTAGACTCGGAATCGGCGTCGCCGCCGAGCCGACCGCGACGGTGCTAGCGAGCTTCCCGGTGCCGGGAAGAATCGGTAGTTCGCGCCAGGTCTCGTCGCAGGGCAGGCGCGATTCGCCGCCGCCAAAGGTCGGAATCGCCCCGCCGTTCTGCGTCTACAATTCTCGCCACCTCCGAGGGAGAGAGCGGGCGAGGGACATCGATCAGCCGGAGGCCCCGAAACTCGAGGTGGCTCCTTCTCGGCCCATCGGCCACAATTCGGTACCAATATTGGGAGTGCCGGAACGGACCATCGAGATGAGTATTGGTCCATGCCAGTTCCGACGGGTTGAGTCGGACCAGCCGATGAATCCGCCGTCGCCGCCCCTTGGGGTACGTCGTATCGGTGAGTACCACCGCGTCGTCGCTCAACCGTCGCACGGTCCGCACCCATTTGCCCGGAAACAGCTTCCCATCCTCGGACCGGAAATCAGTGCACCAAACGTAGGCGGTGCGAGCCGGAGCGTGGAGGGATTGCCGGAATCCGAACCGAATCGAGTAGGTCGGCATGGTCCCCTTCGCACGGCCGGTCGACCCGAGTCAGTCGGAGGTCAAAAGCCCTGTGCGGGACTCGGGGCGCATCGGAGACTCGTCGGTAGACCGTGTCCTCGAGAAATTCGCCGAGAGAGGTTGCACGGTCAAGAAGATATATTGGCATCCCTTAGGCGCCCCGTTGGAGCCCTTCATGTCTGAAAACAGCGAACGCGAACTCAGCACGGGAGCCCGATTTGGTAAGCGAGGGATGTCGATGCCGTTCGCCCTTGTGATCCTGATCGTCGTAATCGTCGTTGCCGCCGGCGTCGGATACCTCGGATTCCAATCGATCAAGCCCTCGACCTCGACGCTCAAAACATGCTCTCCGGCGAGTGCGTGCTCGACCAGCGTTGCGACCAACGACGCGACCTTGTTCGTACCGTACAGCCCGGGATATGGGCAAACCATGATTTCTGTTGCCGCAAGTGCTCCTCTCTCCGCTACGGTCGGCGTCACCGGTTCAGAGACAATCAAGACGTACCAGATCTCCTGGGGAGACGGAACCTCGTCGTCGGGGCCAACGGCGACCTTCAGCCACACGTTCCTTTCGCCGGGGACGTATGTGCTGTCGGGCTCTGCGATCGACTCGAAGGGCATCACCCATAACGGTCCGGCCTCCCTGATTCCTATCCAAGTCACCCCCTCGCTCCTGAACTCGACCTCGGGCTTCTTCCCGGCGGTCTCCACGACGCTGTTGAACGGGACCGGCGCGGGCATCTACCCCTGGGTCGGCGTCGGTGCGACCGTGACCGTGAATGCGACGTACTCGAGCGCGCCCCCGAACGTCCTGTGGACGGCATCCGCCCCGACGCTATCCGCGGGTACTGGAGTCACTCAGAAGTCGTACTCTCACGGAGGCACGTGGGCGACCGGCACCTACACCCTCGGCACGGTCGGAACCGCCGCGATTACCATGAGCGGAACAACGACCAACGGGACGGCCACTTTCCCGTTCACGTACACTTGGTCGTTCTATGTGGCGTCCTCCGCCACTGGACTGGGCTGCTCTTCGTGCAAGATTCCCGTCGCTAAGAGCCCTCACCCCAACGAGATCATCGCGTACGAGGTAGCCCCCTCGGGGTCGGTCACACTCGACCCGGCGGGGGATTACTACACCGTCGGCGAGGAAGTCACGGAGAACATGTTTCAATACCTGATCCAGTACAACGGGACCGACGAGGGGCCCACCCCCAACTCGTTCATCCCGGACGCCGCCACATGCGTGCCGGGAAGCGGCCAGTGCAACGCGATGTACCCGGGCACCAACGCTCTCGTCTCGGGAAACAACTACACGTTCGTCATCAGCCCCGCGGATAGCTTCTACGACCCGGCCACCGGCAAGTCGTGGGGCATGTACCCGTCGGACGTCATGTTCTCCATGCTCCGGCAGATGATGTACGCCGACGGTGCGGTCACCACGACCTACCCCGGCTGGATCATCTCGCAGGCTCTCCTCGGTTCCGGCAACGCAAGCTACGACATCAGCGGGATCACGTCGGCCGCGGTCCACTATCCCTACAACAACACGCCGCAGAACATGCTCACCTCGATGTTGGTCAACGACTCCGCGTTCTGCCCGTCGGTCGCGATGAGCTTGGACCACGGCTGCATCACCTTTGTCGCGGACGCCGGGGCGAACGATTACGCCGAACCGGCGATTCTCGACTACCTCGCCCACGGGACCGCCGCGGCCATCGAGTCGTGTTCCTGGTACACCGCTCAGGGAACCGGCGTTCCGGGCTTCAAGGCCAGCGGCGCCGACTCCGCGTGCCTCCTTCCCGGCGGCGCGACCAGTACGACTCAGTCGTCGTTCCAGACCTTCGTGGCCGCTCAGGGCCCGACCAGTTGGGACGGGCTCGAGATCGACGGTCAGGACAACTACACCGTGTGTGGGACACCCTACTGCGCGGTCGGGTTCAACGAGGTCGGCAGCGGGCCGTACTATCTCGTGAACGCGAACCCGACGGTAGGCTATATCCTGGCGACCAACCCCAACTGGCAGCAGCCGGCGGGTTGCGCCGGCGAGTCCTATTGCCTGCCGGCGCGCTCCAGCTTCGTGCCGAAGGTCATCGTCTATTACGATGATTCCGACACGCAGGGGATCCAGGAGCTCTCCGCGGGCTATGCCGATTTCGCGGGCATCGAGGAAGCGGATACAGGAACGTACCTCGCGTTGCTTGAGAAGGGTGAGGTCGGCCTGACCAATCTGCCCGGCACAGAGTTCTACATGTTCGGGTACAATACGAACATCGGGCTCTCCACGCTGGCAGAGTTCGACCCCTACCCGATCGACATCCAGGCGAATTCGCTCAGCTACGCGGGCCTTCGGGGCCTCCTCACCTACTCGTATCCGGCGGCCTCGGTCCAGGCCGAGTACAACGTCTACGACGGGATCACGTACGGGTTCAACGTCGGAGGGTTCATCCCCGACTACTTCGGTCCGTACTACCCGACCAACGTCTCGTTCCCCAACTACAACACAACCAGCTCGGTCTGGAGCGATCCGTCCACGTCTCCCAGCGCGGCAGCGACGTCGTACACAGCGGAGTGGTTCTGGAAGGAGATGCAGACCAGCGGGAGCGCGTTCTACGACCCGCAGTTTGGCTCCGGCGGCTACTCGGCCACTCACCCGCTCCACGTGCCGGTCATCGCCTTCGAGGGAGACCCGACCCACTTCGCGATCCTGGAACTGTGGGGAAAGTACGTGAGCCAGATCACGGGCGGGGCGGTCGTCTTCGACGTCTTCTACGTCGCCACGGCGGTCGTGTTTGAGTATCTGAACGCCGGGTCCCCCTGGGCGCTCTGGTCCATGCTCTGGTTCGCCGACTACGCCCAACCGTACGACTACTGGGCGGCCTTGGGAGTCGCGCAGGGAACCTACACGGTCGCTAACAGTCTCTACGCGACGTTCAGCCAGCCCGCGTACAACTCGGTGTCCTGCCCCGATTCGACCACCGTTGCCGAGGACTCGTTCGCGGGGCTCTTCTATTGGGCCGACCAGCAGGCGATTCCGCAAGCTTGCCAGGGCGTCGCGTACAACGTCTCGCTCTATTGGGCACCGTACGCGAACCACGATACCAACATCCCTCAGGGAGAGCTGATCTGGAACCGCGTCGACTCGATCTTCAGCGCGCTGGACGTCCAGGTAGACACCGAACAGGCCTATGCCCAGGCATTCTACGCCCCGTGGATCAACCCGGCGTCGATCGACGTCAACACCATCTACGGGATGCCCGGAGGAGCTTTCGAGTGGTATACGATCACCGGGAACGGGTTGCTCTAGGCGAGCGAGCCCGCCGGACGGTCCGGTTCCCCACGCCGAGGGGAACCGGGCAACCCTTTCCGCCGTTTTTTCACTTGACCGGTATCGGCGTCGAGAGGCGATTCTCGAATACTCGATTTCGGACACTCGGCTCGGGCTCGCGCCGCGCATCTGCCCTGGGCGGGCGTTCGAGAGCCCCCGACGTGTCGGCCTGCCGAGGAAGGACCTAGATTGACGTC
>JASHUP010000209.1 GCA_030039915.1 Thermoplasmata archaeon
CGCTAGGTTGCGTAGTACGCGTGGAGCCAATAAGAAGCCATCGTGCTCGTGCGCCGCCTCGCCCGTCGGCCGAAGCGACGCCGGGCGCGGTCCGGGCGGCTCCGGAGGTCTATCCTGTGAGGGAGGACTCGTTCTTGCTGGCACGGTTCGCGGAAGTAGCTTCTGGAACTCGGCTCCTCGAGGTCGGAGCTGGGACCGGTCTCGCCGCCCTCACGGCCGCGCGTCGGGGGGCTCGCGTCGTCGCGACGGACCTCAATCCGCACGCGCTGGACTTCCTTAGGGATCGCGCGCGTGCGGAAGGCTTGGACCTCACGCTCGTGCGCACGGACCTCGCTCGAGGACTCGGCCGGTTCGATCGACTGCTCGCGAACCCTCCCTACTTACCGACCCGTCCCGAAGACCGCGATCCCGATCGGTGGCACAACCTCGCGCTCGACGGCGGACCGGACGGCTGCCGCGTGTTCGCACGGTTGGTCGACGATCTGGCGGAGCATCTACGTACGAACGGAGCGGCGTTCGTCGTGGTTTCCTCGCTTCAGCAGCCGAGCTCGCTCGCGGAGATCCGGGGCCGTTGGGAGCGGAGCGGAGGGGGGGTGGCCACGGCCGACGCCCGCGAGCTCGAAGGCGAGCGACTCGAGGTCTGGCGCTTCACTCCGGGCGGCGGTCAGGTGTGACGTTCGACGTAGCTCAGCACCGCGTCGAAGAATCGCTGACCGTCGCCGTAGCCCTCGGCGGTTCCCGCACGAGTCCAGTCGGGCGTCTGGGCTCGGAAGAACGCTCGCTCGGGGTGGGGCATGAGACCGAAGACATTCCCTTCGGGGTTCGTGAGACCGGCGATGTTCCCCTCGGACCCGTTCGGGTTCCAAGGGTATGTGGCTCGGGATCCGTCGGGCGCGACCCAGCGGAACAGGACCTGACCGTTCTCTTCGACCGAACGACGAAGCTCGTCGCTCTCGAGTACGAGCTTGCCTTCGGCATGCCCCGAGGGAAACATGTATCGCGTTCCCTTGGGGACTCCCTGGAGCGGGGGAAAGATGCCCCCGTCCCACGCCACGAAGGTCGGGCGGCATTCGTAGTGGCCGGAGTCGTTCGTCATGAGCGCGGCCTGAGGGGCCGAGAGACGGCCGCCCGGCCGTCCGGGCAATAGGCCGAGCTCGGTGACGACCTGGAAGCCGTTGCACACCCCCGCGACGATCCGGCCGCTGCGGACGAACTCTTCGAGCTCGGGACCGATCGACGCGCGCATTCTCGCGGCGAGGATCGCTCCGGCGCGCACGTAGTCCCCCGCGGAAAAACCTCCGGGCACGAACAGCGCCTGGTAGTCGGACAGTCGGCGGCGTGCGTCGGCGGCCACGTCGCGTCCTTCGAGCTGCTTCAACAGGACGATCTCGGGCTGCGCCCCGAGGGAGGAGAGCGCGACCCGAAGCTCTTCGTCGCAATTGGTTCCTTCGATCGAGAGGAGCGCGATGGCGAGGTTCCGGCGTGCCACACCCGATAGAGGCGAAGACGCGCTTAACGATTCCCGGGCTCGGCTCAATCTCGAGGCGCCGTCGCGCCGAGCGGCGGGTCGAGATAGTGAACGCGGACCCGCTGGCCCCGCCGGACGACCCGACGGCCGGGCGGGAGGAGGGCGAACGCGGTCGCCCCGGCTAGGCTCGTGATCACGGACGAACCGCGGAACGTCGTGAAGGCGCGACCGTGCTCGAAGCGCAACGGAACGATCGTCGCGAGCCCGGGGGTCGGCGCGACCGCGTCGCTTCCGAGAACGGCCCATCCGTCCGTCCAGCCCGGGCCCGGTCGACGACCGAGCTTGTGAAGGACCGGAAGGATGAGCCAGTACATGTTCGCGAGACAGGAGGTGGGATGGCCGGGGAGTCCGACCACGACCTTCCGGCCGCTCCGGGCCGCGAGGGTCGGCTTGCCCGCCCGCACGGCGATCCCGTGGAAGAGCAGCTTCCCCAGCCGCGGGAGAATCCGGGGAAGGTGGTCCCGCTCCCCGACCGAGCTGCCTCCCGTGGCGAGGACCAGGTCTGAGCGGCGGAGGGCCGAGCGGATGGCCCGCTCGATCTGCTCGGGACGGTCCGGCACGGGGTCGTGCACCTCGGGAATCCCTCCCGCGGCGAGGACCACGGAGGCGAGGGTCGCGTTGTTGCTCTCGTAGATCCGTCCCGCTCGAGGACGATCACCGGGAGAGAGGAGTTCGTTGCCGTTCGGAATGATCGCGACGCGGGGCCGTGCGTACACCCGAACCTTCGCGATCCCGCACGCGGCAATGGCCCCGACCGCCGGAGCGGTGAGTTCCTCCCCTCGGCGTCCGAGCACCGTCCCCCGCGGGAAATCGTGGCCCGGGGGAGAGATCCGGTCCCCTCGCGGGATCGGTCGGAAGACCCGGACGGACCGATCTCGCCGCTCCACTTCTTCGAAGATCACGACCGCGTCGGCACCCCGCGGGATCGCACCCCCGGTCGCGATGGCGACGGATTCGCCCCGCCGCAGAGTGGCGGGGTACGACTGCTCGGCGAAGACCTCTCCCACGACTCGGAGCTCCACGGGGTGGGACTTCCTCGCCCCCACCGTATCCCGACTTCGGAGCGCGTAACCGTCCCAGGTGGTTCGGGGGAACGCGGGCACCGGGACCGGTGCGCGCACGTTCTCGGCGAGTACCCGGTCGAAGGCCGCCTCTATCCGGATGACTTCCGTCCGGTCGACCGGGCGGGCGGCTGCAAGAAGCCGGCGGCGGGCGACTTCGACGGGGGTGAGCCGGCCGAACGCGTGCATCTCCACGGGATTCGTTCACCTCCGTCCTTCGATCCAGCGCGCGCCGGACCGGGTCCCCGCCGCGAGGCACCGGACCAGCGGCTGGCCCGCGAACCACGCCGCGTAAAAGCCTCCTCGGAACGCGTCCCCGGCCCCGACCAGGGTCCGCACCCGAGTCGGCCGGACGGTCGACACGTGAACCGAGCCCGCCCGGGAGAACCCGGACGCGCCGAGGGGGCCCTCGGTCCGAACGACGAGGGGGACGAACGAGAGCAGGTCCTGCGGTCGCCGCCCCGCGACGAACTCGACGGCCCGGTCGATCTCGGACCGGTTGCCGAAGAGGACCTCCGAGCCGCGAAGCAGCCTCCGAAACGAGGTGCGATCCCACCGATAGTGAATCTCCTGCGCGGGATCCGCGGCTACGCGCAGTCCGGCCCGTCGCGCCTCGCGGAGGAGGCGGAGCTGAAAGTCCGGGTCGGCCGTCGTGAGGTGGAGCCATGCGTACTCTCGCAGGACCCGGCTCGGCAACTTCGCCCGCGGGGTGTGCTCCATGACCCCCTGGTCGATGAGCGTGCGCTGCCCTCGGTCACGGTCCTCGAGGATGTAGCAGGTGGGGGTCGGCGAGCCGCGGACCATTTCGACCCCGCGAACGTCGATTCCGCGCCGCTCAAGGTCGTCGAGGAACTCCTGGGGGAACCCGTCGCCGACCCGCGCGACCAGGCCGGTCGCGACACCGAGCCGCGCCGCCACCCGGGCGAGATTGGTCGCCGTGCCGCCCAGCTCCAGCCGATGCGCCCGGACCGGCACCGTTCGGTCTGGTCCGGGGAATGAGTCGATCGACAGGAACCGGTCGAGGTTGACATGACCCGAGACGAGGAGGTCCCGGGGGCGTTCCGTCGCCGCTGCCTGCATGCTCGGCGGAATCGACGGAACCCCCCGGCCCCTTATCGCTTGGGGGCCGCGGCGTGCGGCTTAAGGTCCCGGGACGCTCCCGCGAGCCGTACATGCTCGTCGTGGGAGCGATCCTGGACCTCGACGGCGCGCGACCGGGCTTCGTACGCTTCCGTAACGGCCGGGTCGTCGAGGTGGGCTCTCTCGGAAGTGAGGGCCACCGGGGCGGAGAGCGGCGGGTGCGCGGAATCGTCGTTCCGTCCCCCATCAATGCCCACACCCATCTCGGGGATGCCGT
>JASHUP010000210.1 GCA_030039915.1 Thermoplasmata archaeon
ACAGGAACAGTTCGACCGTGCGCACGCCCGAGAGAGCCCGGGACACATAATAGGCGTTTACGAACGGTGGGTGGCGAGCCAGGCCCCGAGCGCCCGGAGGTCATGCTCCCAGCGCTCTCGCCGGTCGCGGGATCGGAGCGCGGCAGCCGGATGGATCATCGGAAAGTACGGGATCCGGGCCCCTTCGCCCGGCCGTCCGGCCGCGATGAGAATCCGCGGCGCGCCGGGGTCGATCGCCCGCAGGGCAAACGCGCCGAGCGGAACGAGGAGATCCGGTCGAAGAAGAGCGAGCTGTCGGTCCAGGTACGGGCGGCACGTCCGGGCGGCGCGTCGGTCGTACCGGTTCGCAGGAGGGCGGCACTTCAGCGTGTTGAGCACCCCGTACTCTTCGGGCGAGAGGCGCAGCTGGCCGACCGCTCGGTCGAGGGTCTTCCCCGAGCGCCCGACGAACGGGAGCCCCTGACGATCCTCTTCCGCTCCGGGAGCTTCCCCGACGAACACGACCCGCGGAGAGAGACTGCCGCGATACACCACCGCTTGCGTGCGGTGCGCGCCGAGCGGACACAACCGGCACGTGCGGATCGCTGCGGAAAGGCGTTCCCACTCTTCGCGATCCTCGGCGGACATCGTGCGCGCCGGCGCCCGTGCCGGGAGCTTTCCGGACGGGCTCGGACGTCGAGTCCGTTCGCTCATTTCGTCAGTCCGGCGACGTTCCGGCGCACCGCCGTGCACGACGCGGCACGGACCTTAAATACCACCGCTTGGTCCTCGGCCCCTCCGCCGATATGACGCCGCCATCGGGGCTCAACACAGCGGGCCGTCTGGCCACCCTCCGTCAGCGGAGACGCTGGTCGGACCGTTACTATAAGCGCCGGACCCTCCACCTCAAGGAGCGCTCGGACCCGCTCGAAGGCGCCCCTCAAGCGCGCGGAATCGTGATCGAGAAGGTCGGTGTCGAAGCGAAGCAGCCGAACTCCGCGATCCGAAAGTGCATCAAGGTGCAACTCATCAAGAACGGCCGGCAGGTCACGGCCTTCGCGGTGGGGGACGGGGCGATCAACTTCATCGATGAGCACGACGAGGTCCTCGTCGAGGGGATTGGGGGCCGCATGGGCCGATCGTACGGGGACATCCCCGGAGTCCGCTACAAGGTGATTCAGGTGAACGGCGTCTCGCTCGATGAGCTGGTGCGCGGACGCAAGGAGAAACCGGCCCGATGAGCGGGAACCCAGAAGCGCTTCGACCGACGGAGCCCACCGAGGAGGATGCCGGGCCGATCGTCCATCGTCCCACGCCTCCCCCGCCGCCCCCGTTCCCGCTGCCCCCGCTCTTCGGAAAGTATCCGTTCGAAGGTGTGGAAGTGCACGACCCGGGACTCCTGCCGTACATCTATCTCCACCCGATCTACGCGCCGCACACCGAGGGGAAGCTCACCGGGAAGCCGTTCCTCAAGACGCGGATGCACCTGGTGGAGCGCCTGGCGAACCACCTGATGAAGGGTGGCAAGTTCACAGGGAAGAAGTCGAAGGCGCTCGCGACCATTCGGAAGGCGTTCGACGAAGTGGCGAAAAAGGAGCAGAAGAACCCGCTCCAGTCGCTCGTGGACGCGGTCGAGAACGCCGCGCCCCGCGAGGAAGTCACACGGCTGCAGTTCGGCGGGATCTCGGTCCCGCGGGCCGTCGACGCCTCTCCCGCCCGCCGTCTGAACGTCGCGATCCGCAACATCGCGCTCGGAGCCATCCAGGCGTCGCACAAATCCACAAAACCGATCCACAGCTGTCTCGCGGACGAGATCCGTCTCGCGGCGAAGGGCGACCTCACCTCCTTCGCCGTGGGCCGAAAGGAAGAGGTCGAACGGGTGGCGCAGTCGGCGCGGTAGGTCCGTAGGAGCTCGCGATGACCCACATTCGAAGCGAACTGGCGAAGGCCATTCCCGAGATGATGCACAACGTCGACCGGATCCGTAACATCGGGATCGTCGCGCACATCCACCACGGGAAGACGACCCTCTCCGACAATCTCCTCGCAGCCGCGGGAATGATCTCGAACGAGCTCGCCGGGAAGCAGCTTTACCTGAATTTCGACGAGCAGGAGCAGGCGCGCCTTCTCACGATCAACAACGCCGACGTCACGATCGTCCACGAGTTCGAAGGCCAGCAGCACCTGATCAACCTCATCGACACGCCCGGCCACGTCGACTTCGGCGGCGATGTCACGCGCGCCATGCGTGCGGTCGACGGCGCGATCGTCGTCGTCTGCGCGGTCGAGGGCGTCATGGCCCAGACCGAGACGGTGCTGCGTCAGGCGCTCCGCGAGAAGGTGAAACCGACCCTGTTCATCAACAAGGTCGACCGCGCGATCAAGGAACTCAAGCTCACACCGGAGTCACTCCAGAAGCGGTTCGCCGACATCATCTCCGAGGTCAACGAGCTCATCCGCAAGATGGCCCCCGAGGAGTTCATCGACGACTGGAGCGTCGACCCGCGGGACGGGTCGGTCGCCTTCGGCTCCGGCTACGAGAACTGGGCGATCAGCGTCCCGTACATGCAGAAGACGGGAGTGAACTTCCGGGACATCATCGAGTACGTGTCGACCGGCCGTTCGCGCGAGATCGCGCAGAAGGCCAAGATCAACGACGTCATCTTCGACATGGTCGTCCGCCACCTGCCGAGCCCGCACGTCGCCCAGCGTTACCGCATCCCGAACATCTGGAAGGGTGACGCCTCGTCCGTCGTCGGCCAGGCGATGGCGAACACGGACGCCACCGGTCCCACCGCGTTCATGGTGACCGACATCACGATGGACCCGAGCGCGGGCGAGATCGCCACGGGCCGGGTCTTCTCCGGTCGGTTACAGAAGGGGATGGAGCTCAACGTCGTCGGCTCGAAGATGAAGGACCGCATCCAGCATGTCTCCCTCTACATGGGCCCGGAACGGCTGATGGTCGACGAGGTCACCGCCGGTAACATCGCCGCCGTCATCGGCCTCACGGACGCGTTCGCGGGGACGACCATGTCGGACGCCCCGGAGATGGTCGCGTTCGAAGAGATACGCCACGTCTCCGAGCCGGTCGTGACGGTCGCAATCGAGCCGAAGCGGATGGCCGACCTCCCGAAGCTCATCGAGGTCATGCGCAAGATCGCAAAGGAAGACGCGAGCTTGCGCGTCGAGATCAACCAAGAGACCGGCGAACACTTGCTCTCGGGGATGGGCGAGCTCCACCTCGAGATCACGCAGTACCGCATCGTGAACGACTACAAGGTCGAGATCGAGGCGTCGAAGCCGATCGTCGTGTACCGGGAGCTCGTGCGCCACGCCGGTGGTCCGTTCGAGGGCAAATCTCCCAACAAGCACAACAAATTCTACTTCGAGGTCGAGCCGCTCCCTCAGGGCGTCGTCGACGCGATCAAGGAAGGCGAGATCCCCCAGGGGAAGTCGTTCAAGGACACGAAGACCCTCGTCACCAAGCTCGAGGGGCTCGGGATCTCCCGAGACGAGGGCCGCGGCATCGTCGCCGTCGAGGGCGGGAACATTCTGTTCGACGTCACGAAGGGAATCCAGTATCTCAACGAGACGATGGACCTCATCGTCGACGCCTTCAAGGAGGCAATGAACCGCGGGCCGCTCGCGAACGAGAAGGTCTACGGGCTCAAGGTCCGGCTCGTCGATGCGAAGCTCCACGAGGATTCGATCCACCGCGGCCCCGCGCAAACCATCCCGGCGGCCCGCTCGGGGGTCTACGGCGCCATGTGCCTCGGGGACCGGATGCTGCTCGAACCGTTCCAGAAGGCGACGGTCAACGTCCCCCAGGAGGTTCTCGCCGGCGCGACCCGCGAGCTCCAGCGTCGTCGGGGCGAGATCCTCGACATGACGAGCGTGGGCGACCTCCAGACGATCGTCGCGAAGGTGCCGGTCGCCGAGATGTTCGGGTTCGCCTCCGACATCCGTAGCGCCACCGCGGGGAAGGTCCTCTGGGCCACCGAGTCGATGGGATTCGAACCCGTGCCGGTCGACCTCCAGACGAACGTCGTGGCCGAGGTCCGCCAACGGCGAGGGCTCAAGCCCGAACCCTACGACGCAAGCTACTACTCTGGGTAGTAGCTTTGGCGGTCGTCCGTTTCCCCCGGTCGATCGCGTCGCAAAAAGCTACTACAGTTTGTAGTAGCTAAGGCTCGATACGGATCGATGTAGCAACTACAGTCTGTAGTAGCTTTGGCGGCGGTTCGTTCAGTCGATCGTTTTGGAGGGGCGAGCGCCCTTGGTCGGCTCGAGCAGGGCATCCAGGGTCCGTTGCCCATGCGGACGCGGGCCCTCCGCCGAGCGGGATTTGAGCGGCCACGCGCCTTCGTGGTCGAGGAGCCAGCGTTTTCTCCAGAGGCCGAGGCCAAAACCCGTGATCGCGCCTCCCTGCCCGACGACGCGATGACAGGGGATGATGATGGGGATCGGGTTCCGGTGCATCGCGCCGCCGACGGCGCGAGCCGCTCCGGGATACCCCGCCCTCTTCGCCAGCTCACCGTAGGTGACCGTGCGGCCGGCGGGGACCGCGAGCAGCGCCTTCCAGACCGCTCGGTCGAACGCGGACGCCGTGTCGGGCTCGACGGAGACGGAGAGGTTCTTCCGGTCCCCGCGGAAGTAATCGCGGAGCTGGCGCGGCGGCGTGTCCGCGCGGAACGGCGGTTTGCGCCGCACCGCGCCGGGGGGCACTCCGGTCTGATGCACGCCTTTTTCGAGGAGGTCGACCACGCGAACGGTCTCTCCGAGGTAGGTTACTCGGAACGTTCCGATCGGCGTGGGGACATCGGAGAATTCGAGCGATTCAGCCATCGCTTCGGGGATGAACCTCCGCCCTTATCTTCGTTTCAGGCCGGACCCACGCTCTCGAGGCCCGCCTCTCGAATCCGGAACTCGGCTGCGCCCTCGGGAAGCGACCGGTGCTTGACGAGGACGACCCGCCGGAGCGGGCCGGAAAGTCGGTCGAAGCGCAGGATGGTCTTCGCCGCGTGGTTGAGGAACGAGCCTCCGAGCGGTTCGAGCGTGCCGTCGCGCATGCTTCGCCAGACCTGGTTTGAGAACAGCACGGGGACGTGCGCGCGCAACGCCGTCGCGACCAGGTCCGCGACCGCGAGCGAGAGCGCCTGCCGCGCGTCGTCTTCGTCCGGACCCGAGAGCGATAGGCGGTAGAAGAACGTCCCCGAGTCGACCACGATGAGCCCGACGGGACGCTTCCCGTCTCGAGCGAGCGCACACGCGGTCTCGACCGCCTGTACCTGCTCGGCCAGGTTCTTCGGCGTCGAGAGCAGCCAGTGCTTCAGCTCGAGGTCGAGGCCATCGCCCGCGATGGCCCGTAGTCGATCGACGCTCACTCCCTCCGTGTCGATGTAGAAGACCCAGCGGTTCTCGAGCGCGATGCGATGGGCGACCTGCAGGCAGAACAGCGTCTTCCCGCTGCCGCCCTCCCCGTAGAGCTCGGTCAACGAATCGGTCTCGAGCCCTCCGCCGAGCAAGCGGTCGACCGAGGCGATGCCCGTCGGACAGCGTTCCGGATCCATTCGAGCGCGCAGACCTCGCGGGACGTTAACCTATCGTCGCCGTCGGGCCGGTCAGCGGCGGATCGCGTACGGGGCCCCGAGCTCGGGAAGCCGGACCGACGGCCCCGCCTTCACGAACGCCTCGGGGTGTTCGGTGTGGATGGGGTAGACCGCCTTCGCACCGGTGGCCCGCACGATCTCCAACAGTTCCGGACCCGAGGCGTGCCCGCTCGCGTGCATCTGGTGGAACTCGAGCCCGAAGTGGTCGAGCCAGTTGTGCATCACCCGGTCGTCGACGTCGTCTTCGCTGAACGGTTCACTCATCGAGTGGACGAACGGACTCCCTCGGGGCGGCCGAAGGTCGATCAGCTCGGGGAAGTGAGCGAGGTCGAGCGCGAGAAGGTACTTGCGGCCCTTGCCGCGGAGCTCTTCGGAGGAGAGCGCGTCGGTGAGGAACGGCCGCTCCCAGAGATAGGAGACCCGTTTCCGTCGTGCGTGCACCCGCAGACCGGGGGCATGACCCGGGACCGGGATCGCCCCCGTGGGGAACCGAGGCGCGACCTGCGAGAGCAGGTGGGCGGTCCGCACCGAAACGACGAGCTCCCGATCGGCGGCCACGGCGGCCTCGTAGAGGGTGCGAAGGCGATCGATGTCCCGAGGGTAGGTGCAGGCGAGAGCGAGCTCGGGTCGGGCCGTGAGCACCCGGTCGACGCCGCTGCGAACCCCTGTCTCGGAGAGATTCCGTCTCGGGTCGGGCCCCGCCCGGGTTCCTTCGATCAGGAGGGCATCGACCCGTTCGTTCGCGACCGATTCGAAGAACGCATGCGTGTCGGCCGCCCGCGGTCCGTGGTGGCGGAAGTCCCCCGTGTACGCGACCGTCCCTTCGCTCGTTCGAACGATGAATCCGTAGGCGAACGGAATGGAGTGGTCGACCGGGAAGGGCACGACCTCGATCCCGCCCACCCGTACCGGCGTGCGGTCGGCGAATACCCTCCACGGATGTTCGCCGTACTTCATCCTCGTGGAAGTCTCGATCGCGGAGAGCAGCGTCCGCGTCCCCTGCCCGACATGGACCGGGATCTCCGGGTCCACCAGGTCGAGGTACCCCGCATGGTCCGCGTGAGCATGGCTGACGAAGATTCCGTGCACTTCGGGCGGGGCATACGCGAGGTCTCCGTCCCCGAGTGCCTCCCGGGAATAGAGGCCCGACAATCGGGGAATGAGGTCGAACTCAAGGAGATCCTTGGCCCGGCACGTCGACCGAGGCTGCAGATAGTCGACGTAGAACTCCTCGACGCGCGGAGAGAACGAGGGTCCAAAGTCGAAGAGGACCCGGTCCGGCCCGTCCTCGATGAGGATCTTGTTGCCGCCGATCTCGCCGACGCCTCCGAGGAACGTCAGCGAAGGGCCTTTCACGGGGGCCCCAGCGGTCCGGCCCAGAAACGGTTTGTCGTGGCTCGCTAGCGCGCCTTCAGGACCTTCTTCACGTTCGGGTGTTCCTTCGTGAAGATCTTCCCACCGCAATTGTCGCAGCGAACCCCGAAGAGGTTCGCGTCCGAAGGAAGCGCCTCCCCGCAGCGGATGCAGCGGAACATACCGACCGATTCGACCTTCCTCGAGCGCTTAAGCGTTGCCGGGGGTCGGTTCGCGCTCGGTCCGCTGGATCGGTGGCGGGGACGCAAACACGTAGGCGTTCGACGCGAAGCGGGTCCCGCACCGGCGGCACTCAAAGACCCCGCTCGCGACGCGGTGGAGGGTCACGGTGGAGCAACGCGGGCAGGCGGCGTCGGGCCCTCGGGCCCGGTCGATCTCGAGCACGCGCCGGCGGATCCGGATCCCGTAGCGGGGCCCCATCCAGCCGGTCGGGCCCGCCTTCTTCGTGCGCTTGCTCATCCGGAACCTCCCTTCGCGATCGCGCGCAGGCGTTCGCCGTGGACAAACGCGCGTCGGACAACCTCTTTCACATCGTCGGGCGAGAACGCTCCGACGAGACCCTTCTGCATCGCGACGACACGGCCGACCTCGTCGGTCGCGACCGTGATCCGCCCCTGAGCCGCCCGCTCCTCGTCGAACGTGGGATCGACCACGATGGTATCGCCGAGTCGGACGAACGTGCACTCCACCGGGAAGTGATGGACCTCGAGCGGATAGTCCGCCTCAGCGATCTCGAAGCGCTTCGCCGGCACCGTCGCGTGCGCGAGCGCCGAGAGGGCCGCGAGGAGGGCCGCGTCGATCAGGTTTCCCGAGTGGTCGAGGACGTGGATGTCGACGTAGCAGACCCAGCTCTTTTCGCCGGGCGTGACACAGAGTCGCGTCAGGTCCACCGTCTCGGCGGCGCGGATCGCGCGGTCCACGACCCGCGAGACTTCGATCGCCCCGGGCTGGGGCGGGCCGGGCTCGAAGATCGCGTTCGAGAGCGGGATCAGCTCCGCGTTGGTCGTGAGCACTCCGGCGTTCGGCGTGTCGGGGAACGGCTTCCCGGGCTCGAGCTTGATGCCCGAGACGACCGCCGTGGTCCCGATCCGCACGAGGGCCGAGCCGTCCGCGGTCGCGACGAACCCCGGTTCGACGCT
>JASHUP010000211.1 GCA_030039915.1 Thermoplasmata archaeon
CGCCGGTTTTGCAAACCGGAGGCCTCGGGTTCAAATCCCGACCAGTCCATCCGACTCCTCCCGCGGAAGGGGAAGGCGGTTCCGAGGGCCTCTGCCCCGTCGCAAAATCGGGCCGGAGCCGCCTCTTTCGCGGATTTCGGCTCCGCGCACCGTCCCGGAAACGATATCACCCCCTTTTCCTGCAAGAAGGCATGGTCGGGTGGTCCCATCGCCCGGTGCTCGCCGTCGCCGTAGTACTCTGCATGGCCGCCGGGTCGCTCGGACTCGTTGCGGTATTCTCCCCGGGGGTGGGGCAACCCACACCGGCGGGGTCGGCGACCCTCCCGGTGCACTCCGCCGCTCCCGTTGCGGCCACCGCCGCGACGTCGCCCGCGACGTCCCCGCAGGGGCTTGCCCGCGCACTGGTCGTGGAGGACGGGTTGCGATCGAAAGGGATCGCCCCGGGGACGGTCCACCTTCCGAACTTCGCGGGTGAAGTCACCGACGCCCGTCAGCCCATCCAACCTTCCTATACCCAGGCCCCCGCGCCCATGGGAGTCGCGGACATCGGGCTCGAGAACGAGTCCGGGGTCCTCACCCCGTACGAGCTGAACTCGACCACCGTCGCCGGTACGGTGAACATCACGAACCTGCAGTCGCTCTACGTGGACGGCGACGGACCGGACACGTTCGGAATCCAGCTCAATTCGGTGCTGAACGGCGTGACCGTCTTCGGCAACTCGACGTACGAGTATTGGTGCCAGAACTACATCGGCTACACGATCAGCACCCACAACCTGACGTTCGGGGACGAGGTCTGGAACTTCTCGAACCCCGCGGTCGCCTTCCCCGCGAACAGCATCTACGGATTCGCGAACGGGACGTATGACGACTTCCCGTACCTCTACCAGGGATTCGGGCCGTCGTTCACGATCGCGTACCCGTTCTCCCTCACGCTCTACCTCAACGCCTCGATCATCGACGACCGCCCGGCGATCTACTTCAATTACACGCTGGCGAACGCCACGTTCCGCCAGTCCGCGTCCTTCGATGACCTGATCTTTAACTCGACGATCGGCACCCCCACTTCCGCTGCCCCGACGCCCTACTACCAGGCCGACGGGTACAACTACGACCCGATCGGCCTCATCAACGACATGGAGATCGACATCCTCGGCAACGATGACGGCGACACCACGGCGTTCCTCGCCGCCGATGCGACCGTGTCCCTGCAGTTCTGGAACGCGACCGCCGGTGCCCTCGAGGAGGTTCCGTCGGCGTATAGCGCGGGTCAAGAGACCGGTGAGACGTGCGTCGGTCTGCTGATCACCTCGAGCGGAGGAGCCCATCCCATCGGGATCGTCCAGAACGGTCCGGGATTGGTCGAGGGCCTCTGGAACTATTCGGGCCAGGTCGGCTCCGTCGGAGACACCGTCACGGTCCACCCGATCGCGGCGTACTCGTTCCTCTTCGTCAACTCCGGCACCACCGAAGACGATCAAACGGCGGAATGGGTCCCGACCTCAACGACCGGGACGACCACGTTCTACCTGCCGATGGGCGGCACCTTCTACCTCAACTTCCTGGAAAGCGACCGCGCTCCGGCCGACCAGGTCGTGGTCGCCACGGCTTCGGCGACGCTCCCTGCGGTGCATCTGGCCCCGGACGCGGCCCTGGGGATTTACACGCCGCTCTTCGCGTTCACGAACGGGGAACTCGCTGCCATCTCGACCGGCGGCGCGGGCACCGCGGTCGACCCGTACGTGATCGAGAACACGCAGGTCGGCTCCCTCGCGCCCGTGTTCGCATCGTGGGACGACTATCTTTTCCCAGTGTTCCCCGGTCTTCTGTTCGCGGGGACGACCGCGTACGTCGACGTGACCCCGCCGTCGTTCGAGATCAACCTACCGTCGTGGGACTTCTCGAGCCCGCCCGCCCTAGGCCTCGGCCTCCCCTCCACGAACGACCTCCAGATCCAGTTCTACGACGCGTCCAACATCGCCCTCGTGAACGCGCCGGGGATCTCCGGTTGGCTGAGCGAGTTCGAGTACGGGTTCCCCGAGAGCGAAGTGATCGCCTGGGACTGCACGAACATCCTGGTCGCGTCCAACACGTTCGACGACCAAGGGAACGGCCTGCTCCTCTACGGCGGGACCGGCAACACCGTCTGGGGGAACTCGTTCCTTCCCACCACCGTCGCCGCCGTCAACCCGTACTCCGTGGAGGACGCGGGTTCGCTCATCACCGGAGTCAACGAGACCGAGTCGGGCGACCTCCTCTACAACAATCTGTTTGAGGTAGGCATCCCCGCGATCACTCCGACGGTCGATCCGTTCCCTTGCGACCAGTACGACCTCTGTTTGCCCACGGCCTACAGCGACACCTGGAACGTGACGGACGAACCCGCAACGGACTCCGTCACTGTTCTGGGCTACACGCTGACGGGCAGCATCATCGGCACTTCCTACCAGGGCGGGAGCTACTGGTCCAACTACGGCACGACCGCGAACCCGTACGGAGTGCTCCCGTACAACAACAGCGGGGCGATCACGGTCGGGGGCGACTATGTCCCCCTCGTGCCGTTCACGCTCTACTCGGTGACCTTTACGGAGACGGGCCTCGGCTCCGGCCTCCCCTGGAACGTCACCGAGGACGGCGTCTTCCTCGCCTCGTCGACCGCGACGATCGCGGCGGACACGCCGAACGGCACCTTCTCCCTTTCCGTGGGAGCCCCCGCGGGCTACACGGTGACGGAGGCTCCGTCCGAGTTCACCGTCGACGGGGGGCCCGCGACGGTCGCCATCACCTTCGCCGCCCTCCTCCCGTTGCAGGTCCAAGCGACCGGCTTCCCCTCGAGCGCGGACATCGCCTGGGAGGCGTCCGTGAACGGAACCGGGACCGGCAATAGCGCCGTCGTTCAGCCGGGCTCGTCCTATCCGACCCCGACGATCGTGTTCGAGCTTCCCGCGGGGATGTACAACGTTTCGGCCGAGGCGTTCGACTACGCCGTCGCGCCGGCCTACACCACCGTCACCCTCGCGGCCCCCGGCAGCGTCGTGTCGTTCAGCTTCACGCCGTCTCCCGGAGTCCTCGACCTCGTCGTGACCCCCGCGAGTGCCTCCGTCAAGGTCGACGGGACGCCGATCACGCTGAGCGCGGGTGGCTCGTCCACCTCCGTTCCCGCTGGGACCACGTCCATCGAGGCGACCGCGCCCGGTTACCAGCCCTACTTCTCGAACGTGACGGTGAACTCCTCGTCGACGACGTCGGTCACGATCACCCTCCATGCGATCGTCCCCGGTACGCTGAGCCTGACGGTCTCGCCCGGATCGGCGACCGTCTGGGTGAACGGAACGAAGGTGTCGCTCTCGAGCGGTGGGTACTCGGCGTCCCTGGCCCCGGGCGTGTATTCGGTCGAGGCGACGGCGTCGGGCTACTACGCCTATTACAACAACATCACCGTGACGAGCGCGGCGACCTCCTCCGTCCCGATCGCCCTTCACGCCGTGAGCTCGGGCGCAAGCTCCTCGGGCACGGGTGGCATCAGCAACACCGGGTGGGCGATCATCGCGGTCATTGCCGTCCTCGCCGTGATCTTCCTCATCGGAATGGTCTACTACGCCCGGCGACCACCGAAGGCGACGCCTACGGCGCAGCCCTGGCAAGAGAAGCAAGGCGGGCCGTCCCAGCCCGATGCGTCGTCCACGGCCTCGAAACCGGACCCGTCCCCACCCGCAAAATCCACGCCGGCCTCCAGCCCCGAACCGGCTCCACCATCGGAAGCGTCTCCGGGCTCAACTCCCGATCCGTCCCCGATGGCGGAGTCGCCGCCGCCGTCGAGCTGAGCGCACCGAGACCGTCTACGCCGTCGGCGAGACGGTCGGGCCGAGGCTGGTCGCGAAGAACGCGACCACCCGCTTCCAGGCGTCCTCGGCGCTCGGTCCGTGGTAGTTCGGGCGGGAATCGTTGAAGAACCCGTGCTTTGCCCCGGGATAGACGTGGTAGCTGAACGGCTGACCCGCTCGGGTCATCGCCTCCGCGAGCATCGGTACGGTGCCGGTGATCCCGGGGTCCTCGCCCCCGTAGAGTCCGAGCAGGGCCGCGCGGATCCGCGGCACCTCCTCCAGGGGCGGGTTCTGACCGTAGAAGATGACGGCCGCGCGAAGGTCCGGGTCGACCGTCGCGAGTCGCGCGGACATCGCTCCACCGAAACAGAACCCGACCGACCCCACCCGTTCGGGGTCGACATTCGGTAGCGAACGAAGGTAGCGGGCGACCGCGAGCAGGTCCTCGGCGAATCCGGCCTGCACGGTCGGATTCGAGACCTTTCCGAAGGCGGCGAGGACCGGGCGACGTTCGGGAGGCTGGGTCTGGGCGAACGCGGCGAGTTTCGTCGGGTCGCGGCGAAGGTCCGGAGGTGCCTGAGCGAACGATTGCATCGCGAGGGCGATGTTGGCGGGCGTGAGCAGCTCCTGCATCTCGCCGGTGAAGAGGTTGGGCGCAGCGGCGACGTACCCGAGGTCCGCAAATCGCCGGGTGACGTCCTCGATGTGCTCTCCCACCCCGAAGATCTCGTGGATCACGACGACCGCGGGCCGGCGACCGGGGGCGCCGGTCGGCTCGGCGAGGTAGCAGTCGATCTCACGGGTTGGGGTACGGATCTTGACCTGCCGAGCGTGGACGTCCATGGGCCAGCGAGGCCAGCTCCGAGGGCCATATAATTCGTCTCGGGGGGCCGCGCCTCCCGCCCGCCTACTCTTCGAGCCTTCCCGAGGAGCGCTCGACCGGTGATCCCGGAGGAGCGCGCCCCGAGCGCACGGGCCTCGCCGGGGCGAACGGTCGTAGCGGCGGCCGACGCACACGAGAGCGGTGCGCGATCCGAAGCAGCAACAGCATCACCCCGACGGTGACCACGAGCCCCACGGCCGCCCAGACGACCGGATCCACGAGCGGGCTCGGACACCTCCTTCCTAATGCACTTGCCGGTCGAGAGGATGCGTCGCTCGGACCGTTCCGGCCGCCCCCCGCGAGGCCACCGAGGCCGCGGGCGGAGGATGCGCTCGCGCGCAAACTCTTTAGGCGCTCGCGTCCGAACGGGCCCTGTGATTCCGGAAGGACTCGACCCCATCCTCATTCAGGTGACGGTTCCGCTGCCGGTCCCGATGATCTACGCCGCGTTCACCGACCCCACGCAGCTCGCTCATTGGCTCGCCGACGGGGCCGAAGTGAAGCCCGAGGTCGGCGGAGCGTACCGTCTCTCCTTCCGCGGGGAATCGCCCCCGTTCGAAAGTCCCGGAAAGATCCTCCGGATGACTTCGGACGTCGACATCGGGTTCAGCTGGTTCGCTCCGCCGCCGTACGACGGGCTCATGAACCAGCCTGCGGCGAAGACCCAGGTGTACGTGCGTCTCCAGGAGTCCCCCGAGGGGGTCGACGTGACGCTCGAGCACGAAGGCTGGGGCGCGACCGAGGCCTGGGAGGACGCACGGTCCTGGCACTTCCACTTCTGGGAAGCACGGCTCGATCGCCTGAAGGATTACCTCATCAAGGCCGCGTACGGCTGATCCGCGACTTCGCTCGATCGACCTACGCGCCGCCCGGCGTGTAGTGGCGGCAGACCGCTTCGCCGCAGAGGACGCACGGCCCAGTCGACACGAGCCGGAAGCTCGCGCTCGAGCCGATCGGCACGACCTCCATATGGTGCGTGGGAAAGTGACCACAGCGGCAACGGGCACCGCCCGCC
>JASHUP010000212.1 GCA_030039915.1 Thermoplasmata archaeon
CCGGCGATGCCCACGCCGCGGGGTCCGTCCGGACTCCCCAGCCGGTCATCCTCGAGGTCGACGCGAAGCGGGCCCGCGGCGACGGACTCGTCATCATGAAGGCGGGCAAGACGGTCTACCTCGTCGACCAGGTACCGCCCGAGTATCTCCAGCGCTCGACCGAGATCCCGGCCGACCCCGGTCCGGCGGCGGACGACTCCGGCGGGTGAACCGCCTCTACGCGAACCCGTCGTTCGCGACGTTGGGATTGTAGAGCGTCGTGATGTAGACGGTCACCGTCAGGTGACTCGACACGGGATACGAGTTCGTGAACACGAAGTAGTAGGTGTCCGTCACGATCGGGGGGTAGACGAACGCCGCGTTGTACGTCGGCCCGACCGAGTAGAGCGGCGTCGGCGCTTGCCCAATGTGGAACTCGTTCCACTCACTCGAGTTGTAGACCGCGAGGCCGATGTTCACCCCCTCGGGCGCGACCGAAGTAAAGTTGCCCGTCACGTAGTCCCCGGCGGTGATGTCCCCGAAGATGACGGTGAAGTTGCCGGGCCCGATGGCGTAGGCACCTTTCGTCGTGAGGGGGTCGCTCGTGAGGACGGGCGGACCGGCGAGCTCGGCGGAGAGAATCGCGTAGGCGAGTCCCAGGACCACCGTGATGACGATGAGGGTTCGGAAGGCGTGCGTGAGACGAACCCAGCGGCGAACCTTCGGAGGGGCGGAGGCGACCGCGCCCGCCGCCATCGGGTTCGCCGCTCCGCAGATCCCGCACTTCTCGGCCCCCGGCGCGACCGCCCCCCCGCAGAAGGTGCAGGTCCCCCAGGTGCCCTTGAAGCTCACGTTCGCGGCCACGTCGATCGCGGGTCGACCGCCCAGAGCGCCTTTTGGGGTTTCGTACGAACCCGGGGGGCTTCCTCGGCAGCGGAGTGCGGTTCACCCTTTCTTCCGGGCGACCCCGACGTTGATGAGGACGTTCTTTCGTCGGGTGAAGGTGTCGAGCGCACCGAATCCCTGCTCGAAGCCGATGCCGCTCGACTTCACTCCCGCGAACGGCGTCTGCGGGTAGGTCGTCGGCGCTTCGTTCACGACGACCATTCCGCTCTCGAGTCGCCGCGCGACCGTGTGCGCGGTCGCGAGGTCCCGGGTCCAGACGGCGGCGAGAAGTCCGTAGGGGGTATCGTTCGCGATCCGCACGGCATCGTCCGCGTCGGAGAACGAGGCGACCGAGAGCACCGGACCGAAGATCTCCTCCCGCGCCGCTCGCGAGCTCGGCGGCACGTCCGCGAGCACCGTGGGCCGGAGGAAATTTCCCTCCGCCAGGTCGGGCCCCTCCGCCCGCGCTCCGCCCGCCACGACGGTCCCACCGCTCTCTCGGGCGTCCCGGACGTAGTCGAGGACATGGGCGAGATGCTCCTTTGAAACGAGCGGGCCCATCTCGACTCCGTCCGCCGTTCCCGGCCCGAGCTTGAGCCCGTCCGCGATGGCCCGCACCTTCTCGAGGAACGGAGCACGGATGCTCTCGTGAACGAGGAGTCGGGAGGCCGCCCAGCACATCTGGCCCGCGTTTCCGAAGATCCCGTACCCGATCCCCTTCGCGGCGCGTTCGAGGTCCGCGTCCGGGAAGACGAGGACCGGGCCCTTTCCCCCGAGCTCGAGCGTGAGCGGGACGAACCGGGGCACCGTGAGCTCGGCAATCCGTCGACCGACCTCGCTCCCTCCCGTGAACGTGACCGAGGCGCATCGCGGGTCCGTCACCAGCGCTTCCCCGACCTCCGCGCCGCTCCCCGGCACAACGTTGAGAACGCCGTCCGGAAGTCCTGCCTCCTTGCCGAGGCGCGCGAGGGCGACCGCGGTGAGGGGCGTGAGGCTCGCGGGTTTCAGGACGACGGAGTTCCCGGCCGCGAGTGCCGGAGCGACCGAGCGCACCGAGAGGAGGAGTGGGTAGTTCCACGGGGCGATGTGCACGGTCACGCCGAGCGGCTCGCGGAGAGTGTAGTCGAATCGGGGGCCGGGGACCGGGATCGTCTCTCCCTCGACCTTGTCGGCCGCGCCCGCGAAGTACTCGAGCGTCCGGACGACGTAGGAGATGTCTCCCCGCGATTCGCGGAGGGGTTTGCCCATATTGCGGGTCTCGAGGCGGGCGAACTCCTCGGACCGGGCCTCGAGCAACGCGGCCAGCCGGTAGAGCGCCTTGCCCCGCCGCGCGCCGTCGTCGGCGGCCCAATTCGATTCGCGGAACGCTTTCTCCGCGACCTCCATCGCCTCTCGGGCGTCGTCCCGAGAGCCCACCGCCGCTTCGGCGGTCGGCCGATTGGTCGCCGGATCGAGCACCGGTCGGTGCTCCCCACGGGTGCCCGGGGTCTCCCGGCCTCCGATGACGAGCTCGAACCTCGTGTCGCTGCTGGCGGCCATCGTCGCGGCGCGACCACGGCCGGGGAACCACTTAGCCGTTCGGGGGCCCTACGGGTCCATCGGGTAGGATCGACCCTTCCAGGCAATCCGCTTGTGACGCAGTCCCCGGG
>JASHUP010000213.1 GCA_030039915.1 Thermoplasmata archaeon
ACGGTCTTCCTTGCCGACTGGCACGCCTGGATCAACGACAAGCTCGGAGGGGACCTCGGCCGCATCACCGCCGCCGGTCGCTCGATGCAGGCCGCGTTCACCGCCCTCGGCGCCGACCCGGCGCGGGTGCGCTACCGGTGGGCGCACGAGCTCACCGGCTCCTCCGACTACTGGGCGCGGGTCGTGCGGGTGGCGAAGGCGACCAGCCTCGCACGCACGAAGCGGGCGATGTCGATCATGGGCCGCGGGGAGGAGGAGTCGGACCTCGACACCTCCCGTCTGTTCTACCCGGCGATGCAGGCCGCCGACATCTTCGAGCTACCGGTCGAGCTCGCCTACGGCGGGATGGACCAGCGTCGCGCACACGTCCTCGCGCGCGAGGTGGCGCATCATTACCACTGGCCCGTCCCGGCCGCGATCCACACCCCGCTCCTCTCCTCCCTGCGCGGCGGCGGCCGGATGGAACCGGGCGAGGGGACGGTCGAACGGAAGATGTCGAAGTCGGATCCCGGTTCGGGGATCCCGATCGACGCGGACCGCGCGACGATCGTGGAGCGCCTCCAGGGGGCGTTCTGCCCGGCGAAGGTGGTCGACGGAAATCCGGTCGTCGAGGCGGCTCGGTTCATCGTCCTCCCGTGGGAGGGCCGGCTGCGGGTCGACCGACCCGCGAAGTACGGCGGCCCGCTCGAGTTCACGAACGCGCCCGAGTTCCTGTCGAGCTACGCCGAGGGTCGGCTCCATCCCCAGGACCTGAAGGGCGCGGTCGCCGACGCCCTCGACCGGTTGGTCGACCCCGCGCGACGGTTCTTCTCCGCGCACCCCGAGCTCGGGCCCGCGTCGTTCGCGGCCGGTCCCGCCGCGCAGCGTTAAATAGCGCAGCCGATAGCGAGCCCCACCCGTGAGCCGAGGACCCCCTGACGGGGGCTCCGCTGACGCGAGGAACGAACGATGGCGCGACCGATCTACGTGCGATTCGAGACCCCGAGTGACCTCGCCGACAAAGCCCTCCAGCTCGTGCAGGTCGCGAGCGAGACCGGAAAGATCCGGGTCGGCACGAACGAAGTGACCAAATCGAGCGAGCGTGCGGAAGCGAAGCTCGTCATCATGGCCGAGGACGTCGACCCGGTCGAGATCCTCGTCCACGTCCCGATGCTCTGCGAAGAGAAGCGGATCCCGTACCTCTACGTCCCGAAGAAGCAACGGCTCGGTCAGTCCGCCGGTCTCTCGAAGTCCGCCGCGAGCGTTGCGGTCGTCGAGCCGGGCGAGGCCCGTACGCTGCTCGAGGAGCTCTCCGCCGCGTTCCCGACCCTCAAGAAGTAGCGGGACCCGAGAGCGGACGAGGGGAACGATGGCGGAAGAGAAGGGCTCGCCGGCCGAGGTCGTCGAGCTCGTCGGGCGCACCGGCATGGCCGGGGAGGCGACCCAGGTGAAAGTGCGCGTGCTCGCCGGCCGCGACCGCGGCAAGATCATCACGCGCAACGTCGCGGGGCCGATCCGGCTCGGCGACGTGCTCATCCTCCGCGAGACGGCGCGCGAGGCGCGCAAGCTCTCGGTCCGCTAGACGGGTGGAGAGAAAGCGGGGTGCGTCGATGGTCGTCAAGCGCCAGTGCTCGTTCTGTGCCCGGGAGATCGAGCCCGGGACCGGCATGATGTTCGTGAAGCGGGACGGCACCGTGTTCAACTTCTGTACCTCCTCCTGCCGCAAGCAGCAGCTCGACCTCGGACGCGTCGGCCACCGGTTCAAATGGACGCGGGCGCACGAACTGAAGCGCGCCGCGGACCGCTCGACCGCCCAGAAGACGACGGTCGCGCCTCCCGCACCGAGGCCGGGCGCGAGGCGTCCCGCGCGCCGAACCACGGCCCCTCCGACCGAGCCGTCCGCCGCCGAGGCCCCCCCGCCGACCGCGGCCGCTTCCCCTTCCGCTCCCTCGCCGCCCGCTGCCGCTCCGAGCCCGGAGCCGGCCGCTCCGGCCGAGGCGACCCCTGCTCCCGCGGCCAAGCCGAAACGCCCGCGCAAGAAGCCGGCCCCGCCCCCCACCGACGAATAACCCTGCGGCTCCTCCGTTCAGCGTGCGGGTCCAACACAACGGGTAAACGCTCGGCCGTCCGGCCTTCCGCATGCCACCCGAGCCGGGCTGGAGCTCTCCGTCCGACCTCGCGGACTACGCCTACTGTCCGCGGTCCCACTGGTATCGGCACCATCCTCCGCCGGGAGGTCCGAGCCGCTCCGCCGAGGCCCGGGCCGAGGGCGGGGTCCGCTATCATCACCGGGTGCTGACGGCCGAGCGCCATCGCGCGGAGCGCGGACCGGCGTACTCGGCGGTCCTGCTCGTCGGCGCGCTCCTGGTGGGGGGAGGTCTCTGGTGGCTCTTCCACCCCTGACCTCGGACGACGGGGCGGCCGTCGTCCTCATCGTCGTCGGGCTCGCCCTCGCGGGGTGGGCACTGCGCACGCTCTCTCACCGTCACCGAGACGCGGCGGCCGGCGAGTTGGTCGCTGTCGACGCGGGCCGCCCCGCGACCCTGCGGGCCCCACGGTACCGACTGATAGGACGGCCGGACGCGCTGCGACGCCTTGCGGACGGTCGCGTGATCCCGGTCGAGCTGAAGAGCCGCGCGACGCCCTCGCGCGGACCCGCCCCGTCGCACGTCGTCCAGGTGCGCGCGTACTGCCTCCTCGTGGAGGAGGCGACCGGAACTTCGCCGCCGTACGGGGTGCTGCGATACGCGGACGGAGAGTTCCGGGTCCGCTGGGACGCGAGCGCCCGCGCGGAGCTTCTTGCGTTGAGGGCGGAGCTCCTCCAGCCGTACGACGGTCGCGCGACGCCGTCGCGGGCGAAATGCGCCCGGTGCCCCTGGGTCGGCGGGTGTGACGCTCGGGCTACCTAGCGAAGGCCCAGTAGACGTCCGTTCGGTACGGGAGGCGGATCGTCCGGCGGCCCCGGGTCTCGGGAT
>JASHUP010000214.1 GCA_030039915.1 Thermoplasmata archaeon
CGCAAGCCGATGAACGGAGAATCCCGCCCCACCGGACTCGCGCGCTCGCTGCTCGGAGCGCGCGGCGCCCTCGCCGGGGCGGTCCTCGCGCTGGTCCTCACGGGTCTCGTGACGTCCGTCCCGGCCGTGTCGGGAACATCCAGCCCCCGGGTGTCCGAGGTCGAGTTCGTCAACATCAGTGCGACCTCCACCCTCAGTTTCGTGCCGGATGCGTTCACGGTTCTCCCCGGTGCGACGGTCCATCTGACGGTCACCCAGCTTGCCGATTTCAATCACACGTTCACGCTCTCGCCGGCGGTCAACGTGACGCTCACGTCCGTCGCCTTCTTCAGCACCCACACTCCGATCGTGAACCTCTCCCTCGGCTCCACTCCGGGCGAGAAGTTTACGGCAACGTTCGTCGCGCCGTCCACGCTCGGCACGTACGAGTACGTTTGCGAAATCCACTTCCCGACGATGACGGGAGTGATGACCGTCGCGAATGCGCTCCCTTCGTCCGGAGGTACTTCGTCGCCCACGACGGAAGAGTGGATCGGCATTGGTGCCGTGATCGGGGTCCTGGCGGTCGCGATCGGAGTCCTCGCCTGGAGTCGGGCGCGGCGGCGCTCCCGATCCGGCGGCGGAGCTCCGCCGGAAGCCAAGACCTGAGTTCACGCGAAGTGGAGGGCCGATGGCGATCGGGAGCCCCCGCGACGGTTCCCTCTTCGATACCGGTCCCCAGACCCTGGCCGCCGGCGTAGTCGCGTACAACGAGGAAGGTCACCTGCGCGCGTCCGTGAAATCGCTGACCGAGCAGGAGCTTCCGCGCGGCGTCGAGTGGGGAGAGATCTGGGTGGTCGCAAGCGGCTGTACCGACCGGACCGTGGAGGTCGCGCGGTCGCTCGCCGACGAGGACCGCCGCGTCCGCCTTGTCGTAGAATCCGAGCGAGGCGGGAAGGCGCGCGCCCTCGGCCAGGTCTTCGACCGGGCGCGCGGCGACGCGCTCGTCCTGCTCAACTCGGATGCGCGGGCAGAGCCCCACGCCGTCGAACACCTCTTGAGGACCGCGTCGGGGAAGACGCCTCCGTTTGCGGTCATGGGACGCCCCGTCGTACCGTACCCTGTGGTCGGGCGCTGGGCGTCGACGTTCCGCTGGATGTGGGACCTTCACCACGAGTTCCATGCCGAGTTGCTTTCGAACGGGGGTGGCGGGCACCTCTCGGACGAACTTCTGCTGGTGAGCCTCCCGAACGCGTCGCCGATCCCCGACGGGATAATCAACGACGGCTCGTATCTCGCGGTTTGGCTCTCCCAGCACGCGGGGGGGCGTTGGTACGCCGAGGACGCGCGGGTCTCGATCGAGGTGCCGGAGACCGTACGGGACCACCTCCACCAGCGGCGCCGCATTCACGTCGGAAACACCCAAGTGAACTCGGTCTTGCGGGAGCCCCCGTCGACGATCCCGCGACGGCTGGTGGAGCGACCGGCCGACACGATCCGGCTGCTCCGCAAGATGATGGCCCGGCCGCGGGGATGGGAACACTTCGCCCGACTCGCGACGTGGGAGGTGGCGGCCTACGCGCTCGCCGCATGGGACCGTCTTCCTCCTCGGACGAACCACGTTCTTTGGCGGCCGATCCAATCTTCCCCCCCGGGGGCAATGTCGGGCGCATCGGAACGCGCAGGGTCCAAGCCACCTTTGTCCAGCGCCGGCTCAGCTCGGATCGACCGTCGCATCACGACCGTCGTGGGCGTGGCCTCGCAGTTCGGGACCGGTGTTGAGTTGCCGGACCTTGTTCGACTGCTTCCGCAGGACGCCCCGGCGACCGTTCCCGAGGTCCGAGAGTGGCTCACGGTTCGCCCGCATTTGGCCCGAGTGGAAGGAGGATCTGCATTCGCTCCGGAAGCGGTGACGATTTCGGAATCGGAGCGGCGAGCGAGGGGCCACCGATACCTCTCGTCCGCGCGCGCGCTCTTCCGGGGGCCGCTCCGCCCCGCGAAGGAGTGGTCCCGGTGTGCTTGCGTGACCGGCTCGACCGCCTACGGAACTCCGGAAGAGGGGGACGACCTCGACTTGTTCGTCGTTACCCGGACCGGCGGACTGTGGTGGTTCCTCGCGTACTCCTATCTGGTCCTTCGGATCCAAGGTTGGGCGAGGCGCGGACCTGTCGTGCCCACTCCGTGCTTCAACTTCATCGTGGACGATCGCGAGGCGGTCGAAGAATTTTCGCGGCCCCGAGGGTTTCTGTTCGCACGCGAGGCGCTCACGGCGCAGCCGGTGCACGGCGACGGATATTACCGCGGGCTGTTGGCGGCCGGTTCGTGGATTCGAGAGGAAATTCCGCGCCTCTATGCCGAAAAGGATCCCGAAGGATCGGGCGGGGTGACCCCGCCTGCCGCTTCCCCCCCATTGGTGCGGTTGCTCAGCCTGCTGGTGTTCCCCTGGCTCGCCGCCTACCTCCAGGTGGTCGGACTTCGTCGGAACGCGGCGTACCGGCGAGGGTCGCTCGCGAGTCAGCAGTTCCGCACGGAAACCGGCTGGCGCCGACTCGCGTTCGCCTCTCAACGGTTTGAACGCCTCCGTGAGCGCTACGGAGGGTCGGCGGTCCCCCGAACGACGCCGGCTCGAGCGGATCTGCCGAGCCGGCACGGCGCGGGGAACGGTCATCGTCGATTCGCCGGTGCATCGATCGCGCCCCCTCGTTCCGAGTGAACGTAGGCGACATGAGCGTGGGCGGTTCCGGGTAGACCGTGTCACGCCCGAACCTCGACCGTTCTCACGCCAGCTCATCCCACGAGACCGAGGACGTCCGGTCGGAGGGCCCGAGTCTCGAGTTGCAGCTTCCCCGCGGCTCGGTGCCGCTCGGGTTTGTCCGGGACGCTCAGGACGTTTACCTCGTGGGGCGAGACCGGAGCGCCCGATGGCCGGTGGAGGTCCTCCGCGCCGGCTTCGCCACGCTCACGATCTCGGGCCAGCGAGTGGACGGTTCGGCCGACCTCATCACGGATCCCGAAGAGAAGGAGCGGGTGCTCGAGCGGTTCCGGTCGAAATACGGGGCTCAGCGATACGAACGCTGGTATGGAAATCCCGCGCGGGTGCTGCGCGTGCATCTCGGCTCTCTCGAGGCCTCGCACGGCGGCAAGGATCGGTACCACGATTGGCTCGCGGCCGAGTTCGACAACGTGGCGGAGGACTACGACCGACACATCCTGGGAAACCGGATCAACCGCCTGCTTCGGGACCGGTCCCTGGCGGAGCTGCAGAAGACCTTCGCCGGCGCGCACCGGCTGCTCGAAATCGGGTGCGGATCCGGCATGGAGACCCTTCCGTTGCTGAACCAGGGGCACGAGCTCGTCTGCGTCGACGTCTCGGAACGGATGCTGGAGGTCGTCCGGCGGAAGGCCCGGAAGGACGGGGTCTCGGAGCGACTGCGCACGGTGCAGTTGAGCGCGGCTGCGATCTCGCAGCTGCTTTCGGATACCGATCCGGCATCGTTCGACGGCGCGTACTCGACGTACGGAGCACTGAACTGTGAGGAGGACCTCGGTCCGATACCCCCCGCCTTGCACGCGCTGCTGCGGCCGGGCGGAGAGTTTGTCGCGGCCGTCTACAACCGTTGGTGCGCGTTCGAGATTGTCGGCTACTCGCTGACGGGCCAGTTCGGCCGGGCCTTCGGCCGGACCGGCCGGCCGGTACGGGTGGGATCTTCCCGATTTTGTGTCGACGTGTACGCCCACTCCGCTTCGACGTTCGCGCGGACGATGGCTCCGTGGTTTAGGATCGAGAGGTATGCCGCGGTGCCCGTGCTTCTTCCGCCGTCGGACCTTGTCGGATACGCCGACAAGTTCGAGCGCGGCTTCGAGCGCCTCGATCGTTGGGACCGGATCCTCGCGAAACGATGGCCCTTCGACCGACTGGGGGACCACTTCATCATGACGTTGCGTCGCGCCGAGCTCGTCGGCCCGAAGGGATCTTAGGCGGCTCTCAGCGAGCTCTCAGATTCCGCCCGGGGTGCTCCGCCGCCCGGTCGAGGTGCTCCCATAGGGCAGGGTTGGAAAACCCGCGAACGAGCTTGAGATAGAACACGGGACTGTACGCAACATTGCGGACACTCCTGCTGTTGAGGTGCATGAGAACCACGACCAGGGCGGCGTAGGCCAGCTCGCGAGGATTCCTCCCCGAGGACCGCCGGATCGCGGCCCCTTGGAATTCGGCCCAGTGAGGGGCAGCGCGGTACGTGCCCCGATGCTGCATCGCATCGAGCACATAGCGAGTCGAGAGTCCTTGGTGGCGGGCCGCACGCTGAAGGTAGTAGGTCTCGCGTCCGAGGGCGCCGTCGGGGATTCCGGCCGCGAGTGCCCAACCCCGGCCGATCAACGTCAGCCCGAGCGGAAGACCGTAGCGAAACCGATGGCCGTTAGCCATCCCGACCACGGCCACCGTTCGCGGGCGGTGGTACTCCTGGAGCGCCCGCTCGTAGAAATCGGGGCGCTCGATCACAACATCACTGTCGACGAAGAGGACCGGGTCCGTGTCGGCCGTCCTCAGCGCCAGGTTGCGCGCCCGGCCGAGCCCGACCTTTTCGTCCAGGACGAGGGCCCCAAACCCGCGAGCGATGTCGACCGAAGCGTCCTGACTCGAGTGGTCCACCACGATCAGATGGTGCACCGGTAGATGGTCCCGGATCGCGCCCAGCACCTCAGGGAGCGTCGCGGCCGATTCGTACGTGGCGACCAGAACATCGATGGGCCGTAGGTCGCTATTCGGCTCGCCGCGTGAGAGACCACCGACTGAAGAGTCAGGCACCCACTCCTTGGCTTCCGATGCCCGCATGTCGTCGCCGGGAAGAATGAAGCACCTAGCGGTTCACGCGGCTAACAGAGAGCCTTCGGCTGGTTCGAGTTCCGGTCGTGGAAGATCATGGATGCACCGATGGCGGCCGCGACTCCGCGCGCAACGCGGATGCGATGGCAGGAATGTGGTAGTCGAGGTCTTCCACGACGCGGTCTCCCACCGGACGACGCTGGAGTACGACCCCTCCGCGGTGCAAGAGGAACAGGAACGAACAGCGAACCGTGTCCACCCCCAGACAGACTCCGTAGTCGGAAAACAAGTACTTGATCGGAAGTCGTTCCGAGACGATCTTCATGGAAGGTCCCTCCGGGAGAATGTCAAGGGCTCCGGTTGTATTGTGCCTTTTGCCCGTTCTTCCGTGGTTCGGAGGCGGACCCCGACCGGGCCGACTCCTTTGAGTCCGGGAAGGGTCGGTGTCATGGTTTCGGGAGCTCTCGGACAGCGGAACCGGTACGGACGGCAAGTCCGCGCAGCCAGTCTCCGACCGAATACAACCACGGGCGCGGCGCCGTTCGATTCTGGAGCAGGGCTTGGATGAATTGGATCAGCGTGAGGGTCACCAGGATCGCGAGCACCCCGAGGGCCCAGGTGCGGAAAAGTCCCCACGAATCGTTCGCGTCGATCGCGGTCGAGTACGCACCGAGGCCGGGATAGATCGGGGTGAGGAATCGAAGGCCGAGGTCGTTGTTGATGAACAGGTCGACCGTTGCGAGGCCGATCGAGAACCATAGGAAGGAGCGACGATCCGCATGGAACAGGAAGACATCGATTGCGAGAGGGCAGAATAGATAGAGGAAATACTGCTCGTAGAGCCCCCATCGCAGCAACAGGAAGACGGTCACGACCAGCATCATCGCCCGCAGTTCGGAATGCGGCTGGCCGTCGGTGACCCATTTCGCGCCGACCCATCCGGCCAGGATCACGCCGGGGACCCAAAGGTAACCCAACACCGTGTAGAGATACGGGACCGGCGAGAGCACGCCGGAGACCCCCGAGAGCGTGAGAATGTAGACGTAGTTCATCCCCTCGCCGGTTCCGTGGCTCTGGGAGACGCTGAACGCCCCCAATCCTTGGAACGACCAACCCTCCGCCAGGAACACCAGCAGGGTGAGCAGTGCGGGGACGGCGAGTCCGAGGAGCGCGATAAACCGCCGCCATCCGCGATCCCGAAAGACCTCGAGCGGGAGGAACACGACCGTGAGCCATTTCACGAAGATGCCGATTCCGTAGAGCACCGAGCGTTCGATCGGGGTCCTCGCGTAGAGCAGTGCGAGGAGGATCAGGACCAGTATGGAGTCAAATTGACCCCAGATCGCCGTGATGATGATGGTGTACGGGAAGAACGACCAGAAGGTGAGCAGAGCGAGCGCCGGACCGGTCTCGCCCGACCATCGTTCTCCGATTCGATAGAGCAGGAACGCACTCGCCACGTCGGCGAGAATCCCCGGTTGCTTCAGTAGGAAGTACAGGACAAACCGGTTCCCCCCTCCCACCACGTCCCATAGGCGGTAGAGCCCACCCAGCAGCACCGGCCAGAACGGCAGATACGCCGCAGGAGTGAGGGGTTGGGTGAGATACGCGAAACTGACTCCCGGAACGGCCGGCCAAAAAGCGGCGTACGGGTTCTCTCCCTTCGAGACGACATAACCGGTGCGAATCCAGGATTCGAAGTCGAACGGATGACCGGTCCAAAACGAGAACGCCTCTCGGATCAGGAATCCCGCGATCAGAATCGTCCAGGCTCGAGACGAGAGCGACCACCATCTACGGGACGCGGGAGCCGTCTCCATCTGCCTCCGGGCCAACTCTCGGTCCGCCCAAATAGCCCTCGCTGGTGAGCGGGGAGGGTCAGTTATCCCCTCCCCTGTCGGAGCTAGGCCGCAGGGGGAAGCGTATCCGGCCTAGACGATTCGGGTGGATCGAAATCCCTTCGGTAGCGGCGGGTAATGCATCCGAAAACCCCGGAGCGTTCTCACGATCTGTTCGGAAACGATCAGATTCCGGTACCATTTCCGGTCGGCGGGAACGATGTACCACGGAGCCCACCGCGTGCTCGTCCTTGAGAGGGCGTCCTCGTACGCGGCGAGGTAGGCGTCCCATAATCGTCGCTCTTGAACGTCGCTGTACCGGAACTTCCAGTGTTTCGTCGGATCGGCGAGTCGTTCCTTGAGTCGACGCTTCTGCTCCCCGCGGCCAACGTGCAGGAAGAACTTGAGAACCGTGGTGCCCTCTTCGGAGAGGTTCCTCTCAAACTCATTGATCGCTCGGTACCGCCGTTGCCAGGTCGACCTTGGAATCGAGCCGTGGACGCGGGGGACGAGGACATCCTCGTAGTGACTCCGATTGAAGAGGACCATCTCCCCGCGCGCCGGGGTCTGTCCGTGGACACGCCAGAGAAAGTCATGGTCGAATTCGAGCTCGGTCGGTTTCTTGAACGAGGCGACTCGCACTCCTTGCGGGTTGACGCCTTTGAACACATGGCGGATCGTGCCGTCTTTCCCCGCGGAGTCCATCCCCTGGAGGACGACGAGCAGCGCGTGGCGGTGCTCGGCGTACAAGAGCTCCTGGAGTTGTCCGAGTTTCTCCGTAAGACTCTCGAGCGCCTTCCGTCCGTCGTCCTTCGCGCCGTTGAACCCCGAGAGGTCGTCGGTGGCGATCCGGCCGAGATGCACCCGGGATCCTGGAGGTACGAAGATCGCCATCGCCCCGTCCTTTCGCCGTCGCCGCTGCCTTCGGGGCATCCACGGAGCGAGGGTCGGAGAGTCGATAGAACCATCGACCCGCGGTCTCGCGCCCTCGAATGCTCGTCCCCCAGGACGTTCGCGCCGGGAGAGCCCCGCTGCCGCGGTGCGAGACCACGCTGTTTTCTCCTCCCCCCGCATCCGGTGGCCATGCCCGAATCCGACCGGTGCGAGCTCCACGAGGTCGCGATCTTCAGCGGCGAGCGTGGTACCGAAGACCTGCTCCGTCTGGCTCGAAGCCCGATCGGGGACGAATGCCAGCTCTGCCCGGTCTGTCGGTCCGCTCGGGAGTACGTCGAACTTCGATTGGTCGAGCGATCGGGTCAGCGGCCGCCTCCGGGAATGAGTACCGACG
>JASHUP010000215.1 GCA_030039915.1 Thermoplasmata archaeon
TGCGAGATGAGGTTGCGAACTTGCTCGTTCTCCCGGACCACCAGTCCGACGGCGCGCGCGACCTCCTCGACCGTCGGTCCCCTCTCGGGGCGGAGCGCCGGAAGACCCGGCATGACCCGCACGAGGTCGGTGCGACTCACGACCCCGAGCAATTCGCCCCTCCGACCCACGACCGGAGCGCCGCGCATGCCGGTCGCCAGCAATTGCTCGGCGATCTCCGCGAAGGGGGTGGTCGGTAAGATGAGCGGAGGGACCACGAGGAGGTGCTCGACTTTCGTGTCGAGCGACCAGCGGCCCCGGCGGGCGATCGACTCGATCGTGACCATGCCGACGAGCCGCGAGTTGCGGAGTACCGGGACCTCATGGAACCGGTGCGAACGCATCAACCCGAGCGCCTTCGAGATCGGCGCGTCGTGCGGCAACGTCACCGGCCGCGCGGTCATGAGGTCGCTGGCCGTCGGCCAACCCGTGGGCATAGGAGGGGGGCACCTAGAGGGGAGGTTTTGAAGCCTGCGGGTCCGCGGCAGTCGACGCTAGGGGAGGTCGCGGGCCATCTGGTACCCGTTCTCCCCGTCCGAATAGTAAGAGCGCAGCAGGTCGATCACGGAGAACTGATAGCGAGTGTAGAAGCGGATGGCGGTCGCGTTCGACACGCGAACCTCGAGCGTGACACGACGGAACCCGCGCGCCCGGCAGCGGTCGAGGAACGTCGTCATCAACACCGCGCCGATGCCCTGGGTGCGTTCGCGTCGCTCCACGGCGAACATCAGAATCCGCGCCTCTCCGGTGACCTGGTTCACGCCGAGCAGGAACCCGACCGGCACGTCGGAGGCGTCCGCAGCGACCAGGAACCCGGTCGGCCATTCGGCGGAGAGCGAGCTGTAGAGCGACGGGTCGTAGTGCTCGTGGAGCGCCTCGGCGACGATACTCCCGACGAACGGAACGTCGGGGAGTCGGAACTCGCGCAGCGTCACCGGGGGCCGGACGTCGGGTGCCGGGGCGTTCGGAGGGCCCATCGCCGAATCAGCGATACATCTCACCCGGTCCTTCCGGCTCGGCGTTCCGCATGCTCGCGAGGGATGCCCGAGTCTGCTGAAGCGTTTTTCGAACCTCGGATTCGATCTGGCGCGCCTTGTCGCGGAGCGGCTTCGTGTCGAGGACGAGGAGTGGCACGAGCGGATTGATCGTCTCGATCACCTTGGCCGCGGCCCGTGCGTCGGGGTAATCCTTGTGGGCCTGGGCTACGAGGCAGAGCACGGGGGTCGTACGCGCGATGGCCCCGAGCAGCAGCCCGCCCGCGAGCCCCGTGACCACGCCGCTCGCCGCATCGAAGCGGTACTTCTCGAGCAGCGGCGCGGCGGCACGGTTCGCCATCGCAACGACCCGAGCGTCGCCGCGTGCCTCGCCCTCGATCGGCTGGCCCTCGACCGCCACGACCAGCTGCACGCCCTTCTGTTCGACCCAGTCGAGGAGGACCCGTCCGATCGAATTCAGCATCGTCGGGGGAGGTTGGATGTCGGAGAGCACGACGAGCAACTGATCGCAGGAGCGGTCGACCCCGCAGACGAGCTTGCTCGCGTAGAATCGGACCGGGGCGCTGACGATCCCCTCCTCCATGATCACGGTGGGCGGAAACTCCTCGCTGATCATGTACGCGACGAGCGACATGTCGAGGGAATGGACCAAGTACGACGCGGCGACCGAGCCGACCAGACCGTGGGTCGGAAAGCCGACCACCATCATCGCGCCTTTCAGCGGTTCGTCCCGCGTGTCGACGATGCGCACGTCCGGCTCGGACATGAGGACCGGTCTACGGCGACCTCGGGTCGAACTGACCCCGGCCTCGTTTAAGGTGCTTTGGGAACCACTCGCAGTCACCCCGGCTGGTTTTTATGGGAGCCTTTCCCATGATAGGGCCGCTCCGCCATGAAGGTCCTCGTCACCGGCGTCGATGGGTACTCCGGTTGGCCGCTCGCCCTCCACTTGCTTTCCCGTGGCCACGACGTCGTCGGCGTCGATAATTTCGTCACCCGGCGACGTGTGAAGGAGGTCGGTTCTTGGTCCGCGACGCCGATCCCTTCGTTCCCGAACCGGCAGAAAGCGGTCCGCGAGCTCCTCGGGAAGGAGCTCGGATTCCACCGCGGCGACCTGGGAGACTACGAGTTCGTCCACCGGGTACTGGCCCGCGAGCAACCGGACGCGGTCGTGCATCTCGCCGAGCAACGGAGCGCGCCGTACTCGATGATCGACGTGCATCACGCGGTCGCGACGCAGGTCGAGAACCTCACCGGCACCCTTCATCTCCTCTACGCGATGCGGGACACCTGTCCACGGGCCCACCTCGTCAAGATGGGAACGATGGGCGAATACGGGACGCCGAATGTCGACATTCCCGAAGGGTCGTTCGAGGTCGAGTTCCGGGGCCGCACGGATTCGCTGCCGTTTCCCCGGCAGGCCGGGTCATGGTACCACTGGAGCAAGGTGTTCGACTCGGGCGACGTCATGTTCGCTTCCAAGATCTGGGGGCTCGCGGCGACGGACGTCATGCAGGGCGTGATCTACGGCATCCGAACGCCCGAGATCACCGACCATCGCCTGCTCACGCGATTCGATTTTGACGAAACCTGGGGGACCGCGCTCAACCGGTTCATCGTCCAGGCCGTTCTGCGGCTCCCGATCACGCCCTACGGGAAGGGCGAGCAGCGTCGGGGCTTCATCGCCCTAGAGGACTCGATGCAGTCGCTTCGGCTCGCGGTGGAGAACCCGCCGGCGGCCGGAGAGTACCGTGTGCTGAACCAGTTCGATGCGGCCTATTCCGTGAACGAACTCGCCGAGACGACCGCCAAGGTTGCGAAGGAGTTCGGGCTCGACCCGACGATCGAACACCCGGCTGACCCGAGGGTCGAGGCGGAACAACACTACTACCACCCGCTCCACGACCGCCTCGCCGCGCTGGGGTATCGGCGCAGTCGCGAGCTCGAGGACGTCATTCGGGAGATCTTCCGCGACCTCCAGCATTACCGGCGTCGGCTCGAGGCGAGACGGCACGTCGTGATGCCGACCGTCCAGTGGAGGGTCGTCGACAGCCGGCCCGCGCTCTTGGCTCGCTCCGCTCCGTCCGCTCCTCCCTCCACGAGCCCGAACGAATCCACGCCCGAGGGCCCTCCGGCCTGAGGCGTCGATGGAAGCGGTCGTCACCCTCGCGGGCGAGGGCACTCGCATGCTCCCGTGGAGCCGGGGGCTGAGGAAGGAGTTCCTTCCGCTCTACGATCGGGGGACCAACGGCGAGCCGGTGCTCAAGCCGGTCGCGCACCTGGTGGTCGAGGAGCTGGTCGCGGCGGGGTCGTTCCATCTCACGATCGTGCATCAGCCGCGGGACGCCGGGGCCGTGCGCCACTACTTCACCACCGACCCGACCTTCCTACGACGGCACCGCCGAGTCGGGGATCGGCTTGCCGAGACCCGACGATTCTACGACACGCTCCGGCGCCTCCGTGTCAGCTTCGTGGTGCAGCCCCGGCCCGCGGGTTTCGGCGACGCGGTCCTCCGGGCCCGCGCGTCGGTCGGGGGCCAGCGGTTCTTCGTCCACGCCGGGGACGCGATCTTGCTCGAGCCCCACCGGGGCCGCCTCCTCCGGGCGATGGGAGCGTTCCTCGAACGGGACGGGCTCGACGCGGTCCTCCTGGTCCGTAAGGTGGCGGACCCTCGTCGCTACGGCGTCGTCGAAGGGCACCCCGGCCCGGCCGTGCACGGATTTCGACGGCTCGACGTCACCGGCATGGTGGAGAAGCCGGCGCGTCCGACCAGCCGCTGGGCGGCGACGGCCGTCTACGCGTTCCATCCGTCGATCTTCGACGCGCTCGCCCGCGTGCGATCGTCGAAGCATCCCGGAGAGCTCGAGCTCACGGACGGCATTCGACAGGTGCTCGCGAGCGGCGGTCGGGTCGGGAGCTTGATCCTCTCGCCCCGGGACGGTGAGTGGTGGTCCGTCGGTTCCCCGGAAGGGTTCCGAAGGGCGCTCGCTCGCACGCGAACGGTCGCCGCGCGCTCCGTGGCTCAACCGAACGATTAAAGCTCGCCCGGGCATTTCCGGGAAAGCTCGTTCCCCGTTTCGGACCCGAGCGGCGAGAGGATCCTGTTTCGATGAAACGCCAGATGGTGGACATGCTCGCGGAGCTCGTCAAGATCCCGAGCGACCCGTTCTCCGACAAGCAGGAGGTGCTCGACTACGTCCAGTCGTTCACCGACCAGATCCACATGCGGAATACCCTCTTCGGGGACCCGCAGGCGCCCGCCCTCCTCGCCGAGTTCGGCCAGAGCGGCGTCGTGCTCTCCGGGCACCTCGATACGCCGCCGGTCGGCGACTACTGGAGCTTCTCGCAGAGCCAGCTCGCGTCCGGCCGGATGTACGGGCGCGGTGCGGCCGACATGAAAGGTACCGTGGTCGCGATGCTCGACGCGGCCCAGGACCTGGTCGCGCGCAAGATCCCGGTCGTGCTCGCCTTCACAACGGACGAGGAGACGTCGATGCAGGGCGCGATGGCGCTCGCGAAGACACTTCCCCTGCGGAGAGCGAAAGCGGTCGTCGTGGGGGAGCCGACCGGTCTTCGAGTGGCCCACGCCGAGAAGGGCGTCCTCGACCTCGCGATCGAGACCCGCGGCAAGGCCGCCCACGGGGCGATGCCCCATCTCGGCGAGAACGCGATCGGCAAGATGATGCGGATCCTGCGGGGTCTCGAATCGTTCAAGGGCCGGATCGCGCACCCGGAGCTCGGCATGGTGACGCTCAACATCGGGACGTTCGTCGGCGGCACCCGGATCAACGTCGTGCCCAACAAGTGCACGAGCGAGGTCGATATTCGCTTCCCTCCGCCCTATACGCCGGACCAGCTCTATCACGAGATCGAGGAGCATCTTCGTCGCATCAAGACCCCGTTCACGCTGCGCCGGATCCTGACGATGCCGGCAGTTCAGATCGATCCGAACTCCGAGCACGTGAAACTGCTGCGCGACGTCGCCCAGGCGGAGACGACCGTGCTCGTCCACGCTTCCGAGGCCGTTCACTACACGCAGGTGAACCCGCGGGTGGTGATCTTCGGCGCGGGGGAGGAAGAGCTCTCTCACCAGGCGAACGAGTACGTGAAGATCGAATCCGTCGCCCGGGCGACCGAGGTGTACAAGAAGTACGCTCAACGGCTCGCGGCGATGCGCACCCTGTCCTAAGCGGTCCGGCTTCGCCGAACACCTCGACCGGACCGTCAAGTAAGGGGAGCGCTACGCCTTCGCCGTGAAGGTCGCGCAGCTCACGACCCGGTACCCGCCCGCGCCTGGGGGGGTCGAACAGCACGTCGCCGAGCTCGTCCCGCGACTCCGCGCCCGCGGCCACTCGGTCGACGTCTACACGAGCGATCTCTACCGCGAGTTTCCGGCGATGCAGCGACTCCCGCCCGAGGTTCCCCGGGAGGAACGAATCGACCAGGGGGCCATCCATCGGCTTCGGGTCTGGTCGCTCCCGGGCGAGCTCCACTACGTGTTCTTCCGCGGCCTTCCCGAGGCGCTCGCCCGGGACCGACCGGAGGTCGTGCACGCGCACACGTACGGTACTAACCAGGTCTCCGCCGCGCACCGCTACCACCGGCGGTCCGGGACGCCGTTCGTCCTCACCGCGCACTTTCATCCGATCTGGTCGATCGAAGGCGGATGGCTGCGCCATCGCCTGCGCGGCTTCTACGACCGACGCGTGGCGGGCGGGGTCATGCAGGACGCCGCCCGGGTCATCGTTCAGACTCACGAGGAGGAGCGACTGCTTCGCTCGCTCGGACTCGCCCTTCCACCGGTCGAGATCGTGCCCCCGGGGTACCGACCGTTGCCGGCGCCGGCCGCGGGCCGACCGACGTTCGCCGAGCAGTACCGTATCCCCGGCCCGTTCGTGCTTTTCGTGGGACGACTTGCCTCGAACAAGGGATTGCTCGAGCTGACCGAAGCCTTCGCGTCCCTTGCCCGGGTCGACCGATCGTCCCACCTCGTGATCGTGGGGGAGGACGGGGGGATGCGTGCCGCGGTCGAGACGCGCGCCAAGGCCCTCGGGGTCTCCGACCGGACCCACCTGGTCGGCCACGTCGACGACGACGCGATGCTCTCCGCGGCCTACCGAGAGGCCCGCCTCACGGTGCTGCCGAGCGAGTACGAGGCGTTCGGGCTCGTTCTGCTCGAGTCGCTCGCCGCCGGCACTCCGGTCGTGGCCTCTCGCGTGGGAGGGATCCCCGAGTTCGTCGAAGACGGCAAGGCCGGGCTGCTCGTGCCGCCGAAGTCGCCGACGGCGCTCGCGGTCGCTATGGAGAAGGTCTGGTCGGACCGGGACCTTGCCCGCCGGATGGGCGAGTACGGTCGCGATCACGTGGTTCCGCGGTACACGTGGGACGGCCTTGCGGACCGTCTCGACGCCGTCTATCGGGAGGTCACGCGGCCGTGAAAGTGGCGCACGTGCTCCTCCGCTTCGACGCCCCCGGCGGGGTGGAGACGAACGTTCGGGAGGTCACCCGCCGGCTCCGCGCCGCCGGTGAGGAGGTCGAGGTCTACGCGAGCGACCTCTACGACGAGGGACGATGGGAGCGGCGCACGAACTATCCGGCGGTCGTCGACGGGGTTCCCGTGCATCGGTTCGCCGTCCGAAAACGGCTCGTTCCGGGCCTCACGATGCCGATGATGGTCGGGCTCATCGACGCGCTCGCGGAGAGCGACGCGGACGCCATCCACGCTCACTCGCACCGCTACGGCCACGTCCTCGAGGCCGCCGTGGTGGCGGAGCGGCTTCGGATCCCGCTCGTTGTTTCAACCCATTACCATCCGGCCGACCGGCGCGAGCCGCCGCTCAAGCGGGGTCTCCTGCGCGTCCAGGACGTCGGCTTCGGGATGACCGCCTACCGGATCGCTCGCGCCCTTGTCGTCCAGACCGACCGGGAAGCGGCCCTCGTTCGGGAGTTCGCGCCCTCCCGCAAGCTGCGGACGATCGCCCCCGGCATCGACCTGGCCGCGTGGTCGCATCCCGAGAGGGACCTTCCGGCCGGAATCGACCTCCCCCCGCGGTACTTCCTCTTCGTCGGCCGGGTCGCATCGAACAAGGGGCTTCCGACGCTGCTCGAGGCCCTGGCCCGGCTCCCTGCGGACCCGCGAAGCGTGCTCGTTCTCATGGGCCGCGATTGGGGGGAGCGCGGGCACTTGGAGAGCCGGGCGCGGGAGCTCGGAATCGGAGAGCGCGTTCGGTTTCTCGACCACGTCGACCCGGCGTCGGCCTACCGCGGCGTCATCCGGCGGGCGCACGCCCTGGTCCTGCCTTCCGAGTGGGAAGCGTTCGGCCTCGTCCTGCTCGAGGCGATGGCGGCGGGGACACCAATTGTCGCGACGAACGTGGGCGGGGTTCCGGACGTCCTCGACCAGGGGCGGGTCGGACGGCTCGTGCCGTTCGGCGATCCGGACGCCCTGGCGGCGGCGATGCGGGCCGTGGACGAGAACCCCGAGGAGACCGCCCGCCTCCGCACGGCGGCGCTCGCCCGGGTCCAGGGGTTCGATTGGTCCGAGACGGTCGCCCGGCACCGGGCGCTCTACCGAGAGGTCGTCGGACGCTGACCCCGGCGAGCCTCGAGGCGAATGAGCTCGGCGCCGACGTGGTCGAGGTCGGCACTGCCCTCTCCGCCTCGGACGGCGGCGACCGCGCGAAAGAGGCGGCCGAGGAATCCCGCGATCATGCGCTGACCTCGTGCGCGTACATGTCGAGGATCTTGAGCCCGTTCCGAAGGTTCTTTCGGGACGCCGCGAATGAGATGCGAAGGTGCGAGGCGCCGAGCGAGCCGAAGGCGTCGCCCGGCGTCGTGATCAGCCCCCGCTGGAGCAACGACTGGGCGACTTCAGTACTCGACCGGGGCCAGTCGAAGCGCGGGAAGACGTAGAA
>JASHUP010000021.1 GCA_030039915.1 Thermoplasmata archaeon
CATCAGGCGATTCAGATCAAGCTCGCGAACATGGTCCAGGCCGTCCATGCGGCCCGACTACTCACTTGGCACGCCGCGTGGACGATCGACCGGGGTCAACGAGGCACCCTTGAATCGTCGATCGCGAAGTGCTTCGCGTCCGATGCCGCTCTTCACGTTGCGGACGAGGCCATTCAGACCTTCGGCGGCTACGGATACATGAAAGAGTATCCGGTGGAGAAGCTCCTTCGCGACGCAAAGTTGACCCAGATCTACGAGGGTGCGAACGAGATCCAGCGAACGGTGATCGCCCGCGAGCTGCTCCGCGGGTACGCCTAGGTCGGGGGCCGGGTCGTGGAGATCGTCGTCTGCGTGAAACCGGTACCGGACGCGGAGACGCGGCTGAGGATCGCGGCGGACGGCACCGCGCTCGATTCGGAAGGAGTGAAGTTCGTCCTCGCCGGGTACGACGAATCGGCGGTCGAGCAAGCGCTCCTCCTCAAAGAGGCGACCCCCGGCTCGAAGGTCCACGTGGTTTCGGCCGGGCCGCCGCCCCGAACCGAAGAGGTGTTGCGCGCCGCGCTGGCGCTGGGGTGCGACACGGCGACCTGGGTCGAGACGCCGCCGGGGACCTCGCTCGATCCCGTTGCCGCAGCGCGATCGCTCGCCCGTGCGGTTTCCGGCGCCCCTCACGACCTCGTTCTCGTGGGAAAGCAGGCCGGCGACGACGAGGCGGGGGTGGTCGGCGGGGCGCTCGCCGAGCTTCTCGACCTTCCCGACTTCACGGCGGTGCTCGACCTCCGCTGGGACGCCGGGTCCGCACGACTCCGCTTCCAGCGTTCGACCGAAGGCGGGCTCGAACGGTGGGAGTCCCCGCTCCCCTGCGTCATTTCGCTCCAACAGGCATGGAACGACCCGAGGACCGCCAAACTTCCGGCCATCCTCAAGTCTCGAAAGATCCCGATCGCAAAGGTCGCCTTCGAGGGGGGCGCCGAGACCCCCGGGACGAGCCGGTCGATCAAGTTCGAGCTGCCTCCCGCGAGGACGGGGGCGAAGCTGATCGAATACAAGACCCCCGAGGAGGCCGCTCAGCGGCTCGTCAAGATCCTCAAAGAGGAGGCGAAGGTCTTCCCGTGAGTGCGCCGATCGTGGTCGTGGGCGAACTCCACGACGGGAAGCTCTCCGACGGAACCAAGGAGGCCATCGGCGTCGCCCAGAGCCTCTCGGGCAAGGAGTCCGTGGTCGGATTCCTCTCGGGGCCAACGGTCCGCGCGGCCGCTTCCGAATTCGGTCAGCTCGGAGTGGCCCGAGTAGCGATCGCGGAGGACCCTCGCCTCGAGGGGTGCCTCGCATCCGTGGAAGCCCGACTGCTCTCGGCGTGGGCCGAATCCCTCTCCGCAGAACTCGTCATCATCCCCGGCACCACGAACGGCCGGGGCCTGGTCGCCCACCTCGCGATCCGCTGGAACGCGGCCGTCGCGACCGGAGTCACGCGGCTCGAGAGAACCTCGGGGGGGTTCGAGGCCCATCGGCCGGTGTTCGGCGGACGAGCGACCGAGACGCGTCGGCTCGAGGGGCCCCGGGCGGCCGTGGCGCTCCGCCCGCACGCTTTCCCCGCGGCCGACGCCGCTCCCGTCACGGCCGAAATCACCTCCGTTTCGATCGATGGGATCTCACCGGGCTACTGGACCCCGAAGCGCCTCGGCGTCGAGGTGGCCGCCCGAGGGGCGGGACCGACGCTCGGCGACGCGACGATCGTGGTCTCGGGAGGACGCGGGGTTCGGACCGCCGACAACTTCCGTCTCGTGGAGGAGCTCGCCGCATCCCTCGGCGCCGCGGTGGGAGCTTCGCGAGCCGTCACCGACGCCGGCTGGCGCCCTCAGACGTACCAGGTGGGCCAGACCGGAAAAGCGGTCTCGCCACAGCTCTACATCGCGGTCGGCATTTCGGGAGCGATCCAGCACCTGGTCGGGATGGTGAGCTCCCGCGTGATCGTGGCGATCAACTCGGACGCGTCCGCTCCGATCTTCAAGGTCGCGGATTATGGCCTCGTCGGGGACCTCTTCCAGATCGTGCCCGCCCTGACCGAAGAAGTGCGTCGGGTCCGGGGAGTGTGATCGCTCCCCCCTCACCGCCTTCGACGTTCAGAGGTCGCGAGCGATCTCGATCCCGTCTCGCAGCAGGGTGGTCGTACCCACTCCGGAGGCCTTCAGCACTGACAGCATCACGCGCCGCGCGGACCGCTTGGGGGAGCCGGCTTCCCCCATCAACGAGCGTAGCAGCTCGGTGGCGAACTTCGGGTACACGGAGTACACCCGAGGGTTCCACTTGACGTGGTCGAGGCGCGCGAAATCCTTGAAGTCGGAGAGGATCCCGGTGGAGGCGAGCCGTCGATCGTACTCCGCGAGACGCACCGCGGAAGCATCTCCCGAGGATTTGGCGGCGAGCGCGGTCTCGGCCGCCTCGAGTCCGGACCGGACGGCATAGTTCATTCCCTGGATCATGATCCCGTTCGAGAAGACGAACCCGGCGGCATCTCCCGCCACCATCCAACCGTCACCGTGAAACGCGGCGGGGCGGCTGGCCCAGCCCGAGGGAATCAGCTTCGCCCCGTATTCGACCAGGTCCGCGCCTTTGAGACGGCCGGCGATCGCCGGATGGAGTTTGAATCGTTCGATGAGCTCCTGAGAGTACGCGTTCCGGCCGTAGAGGGACTGGACCCGAACGATGATCCCGAGAGAGAGCGTGTCGCGGTTGGTGTAGAGAAAACCGCCGCCCATGACCCCCGGGGGGAACAGGCCGGCGACCCATTCTTCCGCGTGCCCCTCGTTTTCGCGGACCTGAAAACGGTCTTCGATGATCGTCGGGTCGAGACGGTACACCTCCTTGACCCCGAGCTCGGTCGTCTCGGGCGAGAGCCGGGGACTGGGGCGGATCGGAGTCCCGAGCGAGAGGCGCGAGTTCGCTCCGTCGGCGAGGATCGTCACGGGGGCGGTCATCGTTTCCCCGCCCTGCACGATTCCGTGGACTCGGGACCCTTCCCAGTTCAGACGCTCGACCGGCACGGACGGAACGACGGTCGCACCGGCCTCCTCGGCCTTCTTCGCGAGCCACGCGTCGGTCCGGGAGCGAAGCACGGAGTGGGCGACAAACGGTTCCCGATTCCAGCCGCTCTCTTGCAGGTCGAACGACGCCGCGCTCTCGGGCGTCAGGAGCCCGAACCGCTTTCGCACGATATGCCGCTCGACCGGCATCTCCTTCCACCAGTTCGGAAGGATGCGCGCGAGGTCGTGCCCCCAGAGGATCCCGCCGGAGAGGTTCTTCGTTCCGGGCTCAGCGCCCCGCTCGACCAGGAGGACGTTCGCGCCGCCCTGAGCGAGACGGATCGCCGCGGCGTTGCCGGCCATGCCGGCGCCTACCACGATGACGTCGAAGTCGTCGGCCATGGCCCAGAGGCGGACGGGGTCGGCGCGTTTAAGCGTGCGCGCGGGAAGCGCTCAGCGCCGCGTGCCGGCCCACTGCACCGGGCCGGGGCTCGTTTGCGTGTTCTGGGTGGCGTTCTCGATGAGCTTCTGGAATCGGAACGGCTTCGGGATCCCCTTCCAGTCCTCGTTTCCGACGTTGGCGCCCCCTTCCGAACTGACTCGCACGGTGCCGTAGCCGAGGAGCCGCTGGCCGAACGATTGGTGGACGTCGACCCCGCGGACCTGGGTCACCGGAATCTCGTCGAAATCCTTTCCGAGGATCCCCTTCTGGACGATCACGCGGCGCGAGGTCACCGCGTAGACGGTGACGATCCATCGGAGGTAGCGAACCAGGATGAAGAGGATGCCGATGACGAACAGAAGCAGCCAGAAGTAAGCGAGGTACTTCTGGTCGGTCGCGTTGAGGTAGTTCGAGAGCGTCAACCAGGTCGTGGCCGTCGAATCGAGGGTGGGGACCGCGCTCGAGATCGCCGGGGCCGCGAAGAGGGCGAGCAGCCCGAAGACGAAGGTGAACACGATCGGCCCGGGAAAGTAGAACAGTTTCGTCGCCCGGGTCTCCTCGAGCAGATACTCCTGGTCCGCGAGGTACGTCGCTTTCAGGAGCTTCGGCATCGATCGAGGGGTCGACATGGGAGCCGTAGGCGCATGGACGCGTGCGGGAGATAAACCCTCGGCCCGAATTCCGTCGCCGGTCCCGGTCTTATATGGCCCGGTTCATCGGGGCGGTCGATGGGCGTGACGGATTGCCACGTGCACATCAATCCGCTCTGGGAAATGCGGCCGGACGCCGTTCGCATGCTCTCCCACGACGACGCGACGGTGACGCGCTATCTTTCTTCCCCGCAGGAGTTTCTCCAGTATCTCGACCGATCCGGAGTAGAGCGGGCCGTTCTCGTGAACTACGTCGCTCCCGAGGTGATCGGATACACCGAGGCTGCTAACACCTTCGTTTCCGAGTACGTGCGCGCCGATCCCGAGCGGCTGGTCGCGGTCGGCGGGATTCGCCCCGACCACCCCGACCCCGAACGCGAGATCACCCATCTCATCGACGACCTCGGCATCCGTGCCCTGAAGCTGCACCCTCCGCACCAGCTCTTTCGGCCGAACGCCTACGTCGACGGCTCCCAACTGACTCTCCGGGCGCTGTACGACGCCTGCTCGCGGCATCGACTTCCGGTCATTTTCCACACCGGAACCTCGGTCTTCCCCCGAGCGCGGAACCGATTTTCGGATCCCATGCTCGTGGACGATGTCGCCGTCGACTTTCCGGACCTCACGATCGTCCTCGCCCACGGTGGGCGTCCGATCTGGATGGAGTCTGCGGTCTTCCTCGCCCGTCGCTTCCCGAACGTTTGGCTCGAGGTTTCGGGGACGCCTCCCTCCCGTTTGCTCGACTATTTTCCCCAGCTTCCCAGAATCTCCGACAAGGTCCTGTTCGGCACCGACTGGCCCGGTCCGGGGGTCCGCGACATCGCAGCCAATCTCGCGGCGTTTCGAGCGCTCCCGATCCCCCCGGACGATCAGCGACGTATCCTCGAGGAGAATCCCCTTCGGGTGTTTCCTCGCCGAACGCCCTCTTGAAATACTGGGGTCGGCTCGCACGACCGTGACCGAGACTCCCGAGCGCCCCGAGGAGGGTCCGACGCCTCCGACCGAGGAGGAGCCGGCACCGACCGTCGAGGTCGTCGAGGGGGGAGAAGAGGTCGGGCGGCTGCCGCTTCCGAGGAGGAATCGCGGGGAAGTTTTCGGCATCGCGAGCCAGCTGCTCGGCGCGGCCCGGATCCGCGTCATGTGCGAGGACAACGTATCGCGAATGGGCCGGATCACCGGGAAGATGAAGAAGAAAATGTGGATCCGCGAGGGGGACCTTCTGATCCTGCGTCCTTGGGGATTCCAGGAGGGGAAGGCCGACATCCTCTTCCGGTACAGCCGAACCCAGTCGCAGTACCTTTCGCGAAAGAACCTCCTCCCCGCCTCCGTGAATATCTTCCAGACGGGAGAAGCCGCTCCGCCGACGTAGGGAGAGCATGTGGGCCTCCTCCCGGCGGTCGCTCTCGTCGCTCGAGATGGCGGTCGTCGAGCAGAACGCGGTCGCTCTCGGGATGACGATCGACGCGCTGATGGAGAATGCCGGTCGCGCCATCGCGGAAGAAGCGACGCGTCACCTTCCGGCCCCGCCCGCGAGGGTCGCGGTGGTGGCGAGCACCGGAAACAACGGTGGGGACGGCACCTGCGCAGCGTTCTACCTCCAGCAGTGGGGATACTCTCCGGAGATCTGGCTCGTTCGACCCCCCGTCGAGATACGGTCCCGGGCCGCCCAGCGTTGCTTCGACCGCATCCAGCATCGATTGCCGGTGCGAGTCGGCCTCCCGCACGCGGAGGAGCTCACCACCATGCCGCTCGTCTTGGACGCCTTGCTCGGCACCGGACAATCCGGCTCCCTCCGGTCTCCCATCCGCGAGGCGGTCGTAGCGATGAACCGGAGCCGTGCACCGATCCTCGCGGTCGATGTGCCGACCGGGGTCAACGACCCCGACGGTCTCCGGCCGAACTGGACGGTCACGTTCACGATCTCGAAGGACGAGATGGCGGACCGACCGGTCGGCGAGCTCACGGTCCGAGATATCGGGATGCCCCCGAACGCCTGGCGCCGGACCGGGCCGGGAGAGTTCCTCTTTTTCCCCGTCCCACACGAACCTCGCGGGCGGAACGGACGCGTCCTGGTGATCGGAGGGGGACCGTACACGGGCGCTCCGGCCCTCGCCGGTCTCGCTGCGCTGCGCTCGGGCGCCGAACGTGCGACCGTGATCGCTCCCGAAGTCGCCGCCGAGGCGATCCGATCGTTGAGTCCGAACCTCATCGTGAGGCCCGTGGGTTCGGACCGTTTCCGGCCGACCGACGTGCCGGCCATGCTCGAGGAGGTGCGCGCCACGCCTCCGCGCGCGATCGTGATCGGGATGGGAGCGGGCGCGTCGCCGGATACCACCGAGGCCCTCCGCTCGGTCATCTCCTCGGTCAGCCCCGACGTTCCGACGGTGGTGGACGCGGATGGGCTCGCGGCCCTGTCGTCGACGAGCGGTGAGCCGACTCCGCCCCAATCCGGAGGGCTCATCGCGACGCCGAACGTCGGCGAATTCGAGCGAGTGTTTCACGGTCCGGTGTCGGGCTCGTTCGACGAACGGAGCGCGCACGCCGAGCGGACCGCGCGAGCGGGTCGCTTCACGCTGGTCGTGAAGGGCTCTCCCGATATCCTGACCGATGGCGAGTCGACGGTCGGAAACGACCACCATCACCTGGCAATGACGGTCGGAGGAGTGGGCGACGTACTCGCCGGCGTTCTTGGGAGCCTCCTCGCCCAGGGCGTACGGCCGTTCCACGCGGCTCGGCTCGCGACGTACTGGACCGGAGAGGCCGGCGTGCGGGCCGCCGCGCGACGCGGCTTCGGGCTCGTGGCCACCGACGTGATCGAGGAACTCCCCGGCGCGCTCGTCGCCGGCCTGCAGCGGGTGGAGCGGTCGGGCTAGGCGTAGCGGACGCGGCCCCGGATCGCCTTCGCTCGGGCCCGCACGTCTTTCGCTCCCGCCGGATTGCCTTCGAGGTACCCCTCGTGGAAGGCTCGCACGAGCGCCTCGGATCGTGGACTCAACGCCTTCACGTCCTCCTCGACCAGATGGAGGTCGATGCCGAGCTCCTCGAGGCCCGGACTCCGCGTCCCCATCGAGAGGTCGAGCAACGCCGGAGCGCCGCGAGGGCCATCCGGAAAGAGCACGTTCGAGCTTGTCAGGTCACCGTGGGCGATCGACCCGGCGTGCAGGGTCCCGAGCACGCGACCGAAGGCGCGGACCGCACTCGCGAGGTCCTCCGCCGGCACACTCGCGTCTTCGAGGAGTTGTCGCAGTGTCGGGCCCGGCAGTTCCTCGAGGATGAGCCGGTGGCGCTGAAGGTCGATATCGTAGAGGATCGGCGTCCGGACTCCGAGCCGACGGGCGTCGACGAGCAGACGGGCTTCGTTGCGAGTCCGCTCCCGGCGAATACGGTCGTCGAGCGCCTTCGGCCGGTAAGCCTTGAGGTCACGCTCCTTGAGGAGGGCCGGAAACCCCCACCAGTCGACCTTTCGAAGCGAAGCTTCCGCCCCCCGCGAGACCTGCGGTCCATCGCTCGAGTCCGACGCCATCGCGATCGAAGGTCCCGACGGTTCGCGACGGGCGACGATGCCCCCGCACGAACCGATCGAGGCTGCCTCGCTCCGCGGGACCACGGCGCTCTATAAGAGACGCACCGTCGCGGTCAGCTAGGCGGGACGGGGCTCGGAGGGCAGTCCCCGCAGGCGGGCGCGAATGCCCATCTCCCCGTAGAGGAATTCCATCACCACGAGCGAAATCACCGTCGTGCCGATCGCCATGACGAAGAGGCCAAAATAGCCGTAGAGCTCGATCGCGATCGCCCCGATCAGCGGGCCCACGCTCCAGAGGGAGGAGTTGATGAGGGAGAAGACCCCGAGGTACTCGGCTCGTTGTCCGGGCGGCGCCATCCGGGCGACCCAGGCGGTCATGCCCGGACCGAGGAACGAAAGACCCCCGTTGCGGACCGCCTGCGCCGGAATCGTTTCCGACCAGGAGGTCGAGAACATGAAGATCCCGTAGGACGCGAGCGTCAGCACGGTTCCGTACCAGATGGCGCGGATCTCTCCGATCCGGTCGATCGCCCGACCGAGCGGAACGCCGGTCACCGCCCCCGTGACGAGACCGGCGATCGCGACGACGCTCACCTCGAGGTTGTTGGCGCCGAGGCTCGCAGCGAGGAACCCGTAAAACGCGGCGACCGCTCCCGAACCGATCGCCCGGATCGAGACCGCCAACGAGAAGTTCACGACGTTGCGGAGCTCGCGGGCCGGCAGTCGCTCGCGGGGGACATCCACCCGGATGTCCGGGACCAGGAGGATGACCACGCTGAGGGTGCCGATCATCATGACCACGACAAACGGGAACAGGGCCTGCAGACCGTACCAGAACGTCACGAGGCCGGCCAGCACGAAGCCCACGACGGCCCCGGCGTTCGAGGTCGCATTCAGGAGGCCGTACCCCTCGCCGCGCTCGTGGATTTTCGTGACGTCGGCCACGTAGGCGTTGTAGGCCGGGCTGCCGATTGCGAGTGCGAGCTCGGCCGCGATGAACAGTCCGCCCGCGAGCAACCATCCCGGAGCGAACACGATGGCGAGAAAGAGCGGAAAGGAGGTCGCCTCCCCGACCAGCAGAAACGGCTTACGGCGACCCGCTCGGTCCGAGAGCCGCCCCATCCAGGGCCCGATGAGGCTCGCCGGCAGCCACGCCAGGGTAAGGATCGTGAGCGCGACCGGAAGCGAAGCCCCCTTCACTTCCACCAGGTAGAGGGGAAGGAAGACGATGAACAGACCCCCTCGGTTGCTCGAGAGGAGGGCGTACAGAGAGAGGGAGAGCAACTCTCGAGAGGTCACGGCCATTCCACCCTGGCGAATTACTTACGTTTGCGCCGGGCCGCACGCCCGCGCGGGCGGCTTCCGCAGAGGACTCGTTAAGAACCTCCCCGAGGTCGGCTCGCTAGCCAGGTCGAACATGCCGGAAGGCGAGCTGGTCGTTCGCAAGAACGACGAGGAAGGCGTTGAGATCCTCACCCTGAAGAACCCCCCCGTGAACGCGCTCAGCACAGGGCTGCTCGCCGCGCTGTCGCGCCACGTCGAGGAGATCGCTTCGGACCCGAAGGTCCGCGCGGTGCTGCTGACCGGTGACGGACAGTACTTCAGCGCCGGCGCCGACCTCAAGGAAATGGCCACGATGGACCTGTCGACCGCCCCCGACGTGGTCCGAAAGGGCCATGCCCTCTTCCACCGAATCGCGGCCTTGCGACCCCCGGTGGTCGCGGCGATCAACGGTCTCGCCCTCGGGGGCGGACTCGAGCTCGCACTCTCCTGCGACCTCAGGATCGCGGGCGAGTCCGCGAAGCTCGGGGCCCCGGAGGTGAATTACGGATTGATGCCCGCCTACGGCGGGACCCAACGGCTGCCCCGCCTCGTCGGGATCCCCAAGGCGAAGGAGCTCATCTTCACCGGGGCGATGATCTCGGCCGCGGAGGCCTTGCGGATCGGCCTCGTCAACAAGGTGGTTCCCGCCGGACAGGAGCTTCGGGCGGGCCGCGATCTCGCGCACACGATTGCCCAACGAGCGCCGCGCGCGGTCCAGGCGGCCAAGCAGGCGATCGTCGCGGGGCTCGAGATGCCGCTCGCCCAAGGGATCGACGCGGAAACGAAGCTGTTCGAGACCGACGTGCTTCCGAGCCAGGATCTCGGCGAGGGAATCCTCGCGTTCGTGGAGCGGCGCCCGCCGAAGTTCAAGGGGGAGTGAGCGACCATGGCCATCGACTTCGAGTTCAGTGCGGACCAGGAGGCGTTCCGCTCGGCCGTCCGGGCATTTCTCGGAAAGGAGGTCGCGCCGATCGTCGCCGAAATGGACGAGAAGGAGGAGTTCCCGCGCGCGAGCGTGCGACGCATGCAGGAGGAGGGCTACTTCGGGATCCCGATCCCCGAGGAGTACGGCGGTCTGGGTCTCGGAAAGCTCGGCTACTGCATCTTCCTTGAGGAACTGGGGAAGATCGACGCCTCGCATGGCACGATCGTCGGGGCCCATACCTCCCTCGGCACGACCCCGCTTCTCTACTACGGTTCGGAGGAGCAGAAACAGAAGTGGCTCGCCCCGGCGGCGAAGGGGGAGAAACTGCTGGCCTTCAGTCTCACCGAACCTGGCTCGGGCAGCGACTCGGGCGCGGTCCACACGGTCGCCGAGAGGGACGGCAATGATTGGGTGATCACCGGCAACAAGATCTATGTCTCGAACGGCCGCGAGGCGGACACGATCATCTTGCTCGCGGGCAACGACGTGAAGCTTGGACCGAACGGGGGCGTGACGGCGTTCATCATCGACTCCACGCTCCCGGGGTTCACCGTCGGCCGCTGCGAGAAGAAGATGGGACTCCACGGAACATCGACGGCCGAGCTGGTCCTCGACCACGTTCGCGTCGGGCCGGAGCGAGTCCTCGGCGAGGTCGGCAAGGGATTCCACGTCGCGATGACCGCGCTCGACGTCGGTCGGGTGTCGCTCGGCGCCGGGGCGCTCGGAGGCATGCAAGCGGCCTGTCATCAAGCGACCGAGTTCGCCAAGAACCGAACGCAGTTCGGTCTCCCGATCAGCGAGTACGAGGCGATCCAGTTCAAGCTCGCCGACATGGCCATGAAGATCCACGCCCTGCGCTACATGGTCTACCACGCCGCGGCGCACCAGGACCGGATGGGCACCGACCCCAAGGCGTGGGGGCGGCTTGAGCGCGTCGGGAAGACCCGCGAGGCCGCGATCGTGAAGTGCCTCGGGTCCGAATGGGCGAGCGAGGTCATTGACGAGGCGCTCCAGATCCACGGCGGGCTCGGCTACATCCGGGGGACGCCGATCGAGCGGGCGTACCGCGACGCGCGCATCGCCGAGATCTACGAAGGCACGAACGAGATCCAGCGGCTCGTGATCTCGCGGGACCTGCTTTCGAGGGGCCTCTAGGGCGGGTCACTTCGCCGGCGGCGCCGAGGGGGCCGCGAGACCGGCGGCTTCTTCTCGGAGGACTCGCCGGAGAACCTTCTGAACCCCGCTCCGCGGCAGTTGCTCCCGGAACTCGATCCGGCTCGGCGCCTTGAAGTGCGCGATCCGCTCACGGACGAAGGCGATGAGCTCGGGCGCAGTGACGGAGAGCCCGGGCTTCTTGACGACGAAGGCGACCACCGACTCGCCCCGCTCGGGGTCCGGGCCGCCGACCACGGCGACGTCGGCGACCGCCGGGTGTTGGAAAAGGACCTCCTCGACCTCGCGCGGGTAGACCTTCATCCCCCCGACGTTGACCATGTCCTTCTTTCGATCCACGATGTAGGCAAACCCGTCCGGGTCGATCCGGGCGACATCGCCCGTCCGGAACCACCCGTCCGCAAGAACGGCCGAGGTCTCTTCGGGCTGATGGTAGTAGCCGAGCATCACCTGGGGACCTCGGATCGCCAGCTCCCCGACCTCGTTAACCCCCAGCACCCTCGTTCCCGTTTCGAGGTCCACGACGCGCTGGTCGGTGTCGGGAAGCGGGACCCCGATCGATCCGATCCTCCGCTCGCCCGAGAGCGGATTGACATGGGTCGCGGGGGACGTTTCCGAAAGGCCGTAACCCTCGACGAGGGTCGCTCCCGTCAGCTCTTCGAACTCCCGCTGAACCTCGACCGGGAGCGGCGCCGATCCGCTGAGGCAGTACTTGATCGAACTGATTTTGAACTTCGAAAGGTCCGGTTGCCGGAAGAAGGCGAGGTAGAGTGCGGGGACCCCCGGGAACTGGGTCGGCTGGTACCGGTCGATCAGCTTCAGGAGCTCCCGGATCTCCGGCCGCGTCTGAAGGACGACTGTCCCTCCGACGGCGAATCCCATCAGGAGGACGACGGTGAGTCCGTAGATGTGGAAGAGCGGGATCGCCCCCATCACGACCTCGTGGTCGGGGTCCAGGCGGATATTCCACGCGTTGCTCTGCACCACGTTCGCCACGAGGTTCCGGTGGGTGAGCATCGCGGCTTTCGGTCGTCCGGTCGTCCCGCCGGTGTACTGGAGGACCGCGACCGCGGTTCGGGGGTCGGCTTTCGCGATGGGGGCCGAACCGGCCGTGGCGACCGCCGTCTTCCAGGGCCGGACCCAGGGGTCGGTCGGAAAATCCGTCGGAT
>JASHUP010000022.1 GCA_030039915.1 Thermoplasmata archaeon
GGATGGAGGGAATCCAGGATTGGTGCATCTCGCGCCAAGTCCTCTGGGGCCACCCGGTCCCCGTGTCTCGCTGTCGAGCGTGTCGGCACGAGGTCGTCTCGGTCGAACCGCCGACCGTCTGCGACCAGTGTGGCTCCGTCGACCTCGAGGCCGACCCGGACGTGCTCGACACCTGGTTCACGTCGTGGCTCTGGCCGTTCATGGTGCTCGGCTGGCCGGATTCGACCGCCGACCTCGCGCACTACTACCCGACCAACGTCCTCGTCACGGGTCGCGATATCATGTTCTTCTGGGTCGCCCGGATGATGATGTCCGGCTACTACTTCCGGGACGCACGTCCGTTCTCCGACGTCTACTTCACGGGGATGATCCGGGACGAACAGGGTCGACGGATGTCGAAGCATCTCGGGAACTCTCCCGAGCCGCTCGACCTCATCCGCGAGCGGGGCGCGGACGCGCTCCGCTTCGCGCTCGTGTTCCCGAACCCGACCGAGGAGGACGGACCGTTCGGTGCGGCGGCCCTCGACGGCGGAAGGAACTTCCTCACGAAGGTCTGGAACCTCGTGCGGTTCAGCCTCTCCTTCGTCCCCCCGGGAACGCCGCCCCCGTCCGGACCCCCGACCCTCCCGGGCACGACCGCGCTCGAGAACCGCTGGGTCCTCTCGCGGTACCATCGCGCGGTCGAAGAGGTCGACCGCGCGATCGCGGAGTTCCGGTTCTCCCAGGCGGCGGGCGCGCTCTACGACTTCCTCTGGCACGACCTCGCGGACCGCTACGTCGAGATCGCGAAGGAGTCCCTGCTCGGGCGCCGGGGCGAACCCGCGCGGAGGGAGGCGTCCGCGACGCTCCTCTTCGTGGTCGAGCGTTCGCTTCGGTTGCTCCACCCGTTCGTGCCCCATGTGACGGAAGAGCTCTGGCACGCACTACCGCACCCCGATTCCCTGTTGGCCACGGCGGCATGGCCCCGACCGCAGGAGGCACCCTCCGACCCGGCCGCCGAGCTCGAGATGGAACCGGTGCTCGAGACCGTACGGCTCCTGCGGAATCTGCGGGCAGAAGAGAAAGTCCCCGTCGAAGCCATCCCCAAGGCATGGGTCCGCCCGGCCGGGCCGGAGGTCGCGCGCGTGCTCGCGAACGAGCGGGACACCGTCGAGCGCCTCGCTCGGGTCCGTCCGCTCGTGCTCTTGGCTGGAGGGGACGAGTCGCCGCCCAACACCGGTCGTCGGGTCGCCGCCTTTGGCGAATGCTTCATCGAACGCCCCGTCGCCTCGGGCGCCACCGCGGAGGCGCTCCTTCGGGAGCGGGAGAAGCTCGCCGGCCTTCTTCAGAAGACACGCGCTCGGCTCGCCGACCCAGGGTTTCGGGGGCACGCCCCGCCGGACGTCGTTCGCGAGGCCGAGGAGAAGGCGACGGAGCTCACCGAGCGGGTCCGACGCATCGACGAACACTTGAAGCAGGACGGCTCGTCCCCGCCCGTACCATGACCCCCAGCGCTCGGGCCCCTCGCCCGCCGAAAGCGAGCCCCAAATCGAAGAAACGCGCGACGTCGACCACCCCGACTCCCCTGGTCGAGATCGAGGAGATCGAACTCGCCGGCGGCGGTCGCCCGCATCCCGCGCTCGGCCTCGGCCTCTGGGCGCTGGGCCGCTGGACGCCCGAGGATGAAGCCCGCACGAAGGCGACAATCGGCCGCGCCTACGAGCGGGGGATCCGATGGTTCGACTCCGCCGAGGTGTACGGGAACGGTCGGTCGGAGCGGATCCTGGGAGAGGTGCTCGCGCGAGTACCCGGCGCCGCTCCCGACGCGTATGTCGTGACGAAGGTCGCCTGGGACCATCTGCGCCCCGCCCAGGTTCGAGCCGCGATCATCGGGAGCCTCGAGAAGCTCGCGCGCCGCTCGGTCGACCTCTATCTCATCCATGGGCCGGACGCGCGCGTCCCCCTCGCGGAGACGATGCCGGCCCTCGAGGCTCTCTGGAAGGAGGGGAAGGTACGTGCGATCGGCGTCTCCAACTTCTCGGTCGAGGAGCTCGAGGAGGCGGCTCGTCACCTCAGCGAGGCGAAGATCGCCGTCAATCAGCTGCGCTACAACCTCTTCCTGCGCGACGACGTCGACCCGGTGCAGGAGTACTGCCGCTCCCACGGAATCCTGATCGAAGCCTACACTCCGCTCGCGCGGGGGCTTCTGCACGGCCGCTATCTCGACGGGGCGAAGGTGCCCCGAGAGGTCCGCCAGTTCGCGCACCGCCTCTTCGAACCGGACATCTTACCCGAGATGCTCGAACGCGGCCGGGCCCTGCGCGACCTCGCGAACGACAACCACGTCCCTCTCGGGTCGATCGCGCTCCACTGGCTGCGCAAGATGGGCGCCGCCCCGCTGATCGGGGCGAGCCGCCCCCAGCAGATCGACGAGAACCTGGCGGCGTGGGCGGTCCGACCCCCGGACCGGGTCCTCGACCGGGCCGACCGGATCGCCCGGGGCGACCGTGCTTAGGCTCGTCGCCCTCGACATGGACGGCACCCTCGTGGACGTCTCGAGCTCGTGGCACGTCGTGCACCAGCATTTCGGCGACCGCAACGACGAAGGGCTCCGTCGCTTCCTCGCGAACGAGATCGATGACGAGGAGTTCATCCGCAGCGACGTGCGGATCTGGAAACGGCACGCCCCCGGGCTGACGGTGTTCGATCTCGAGCGCATCCTCGCGCCGGTGCCCCTCATGCCCGGGGCGGCGGAGCTGATCGACGGCATCCATGCGCTCGGCGCCCGAGCGGCGATCGTGAGCGGAGGGCTCGACATCCTCGCCCGACGGATCGCGCGGGAGCTCGGAATCGAGGTCGCGCTCGCGAACGGGCTTCGCGTGGACGCGGAGGGGCGCCTCACGGGAGAGGGGATCGTGCGGGTCCCGATCCACGGGAAAGAGGGCGTGCTCGCCGGCCTCCAGGACCAACTCGGCGTGACGCCGCGCGAAACGGCGTCCGTCGGGAATTCGGAGATCGACGTCGGCCTCTTCCGGCGCAGCCACGTCGGCGTCGCCTTCCTGCCCGAAGACGAGGACGTGCGGGGCGCGGCGACCGCGGTCGTGACGGAGCGCAACCTCGCCCGTGTCCTGGACACGCTCGGCGAGTTCGGACCTCCCCCGGGTTGAGCGGATATCCTTTTACTCCCCCGCTCGGTCGTGAGGGATCGAATGGAGTCCTACCAGGCCCTTCTGGCTCGCGCGCACGAGAAACTGCCACCGGTCCGCACGGGCGGCGAGCGCTTCCAGGTGCCCGAGCCGGACGTGATGACCGACGGAAAGAACACGGTGATCCGCAACTTCCAGGAGATCACCGGCGTGCTCCGGCGCGACCCGGCGCACGTCATCGGTTTCCTGGCGAAGGAGTTCGGGTGCCCCGGGGTGCTCGACCTCCCGAGAGGAGTGCTCAAGTCGCGGCTCGCGAAGGACCAGATCGCCGCGCGGCTCCGCGACTACACCGTCAAGTACGTGATCTGCTCGGAGTGCAAGCGGCCGGATACGCACCTCCAGAAGGAGGGTCGCCTCACGCTCCTCGTCTGCGAGGCGTGCGGTGCCCAGCGGCCCGTCACGGTCCGTAAGGTCGTGACCCCCGAGAAGCCCAAGACGCCGGTCGTGGTCGGCGAGGTCTACCACCTCACGATCGAGGACGTGGGACGCCGAGGCGACGGGGTCGCGAAGAAGGAAGGGTTCGTCATCTTCGTCACCGGGGCGAACCAGCGCGGCATGTCGGTGAAGGCGAAGATCACGAAGGTCCTCGGCAACAACGCGTACGCCGTCGTCGAGCCGTAGCGGGCCATGCGGAGCCTCCGCTGGATGGGCCTGCTCGGGCTCTACGTCGGAGCCCAGGTCGTGGCCCTCGCCCTCGCGAACCCGTTCCGGTCGGCCGGGCTTTCGTCCACCTCGAACCCCCAGAGCCCGACGGCGCCGATCTTCATCCTGGTCGTCATCGTGGTCGCGCCGCTCTTCATCCTCTTCTTCGCTCGACAGCGCGGCGGGGTCGCGGCGCTGCGGCACGTGATCCTGCTCGGGATCGCGGGGGCCCTCTACGTCACGCTGTTCGCAACGTTCTCGGTCCTGCCGACCGGCTCGTTCCTGCTCGCGCCGTACCCCGCCGAGTTCGTCTTCCAGCCGGCGCTCATCTACGCCGCGATCGTGAGCGCGGGACTCTACTTCGCGCTCCTCGTGGAGCCGCAGTGGTACATCGTCGACCTCGTCGGCTTCCTGGCGGCCGGTTCGCTGATCGCGATCCTGGGGATCTCTTTCGGTATCCTTCCCGCGTTCATCCTGCTCATCGCGCTGATGATCTACGACGCGATCGCGGTCTACCGAACGAAGCACATGGTCTCGCTCGCCGACGTCGTCGTCGACATGAAGCTCCCGATCCTCATGGTCATGCCCGACTCGGCCGATTATGACTATACGCAGGCTCCGAACCTCGTTGAACAACGAAGCCGGCCCGTCGAGGAGCGGCCGGCGCTCTTCATGGGCCTCGGGGACGTGGTCATTCCGGGAACCCTGGTCGTCTCGGCCTTCGTCTGGCTCCCGACCGCCCCGCACCTGCTCGGGGTCGGGGCGAATCTCTGGGCCGCGCTCGGCGCGCTCGTCGGCTCGCTCGTCGGCTACGGGGTCCTGATGCGACTCGTGCTGCGGGGGAACCCCCAGGCGGGGCTCCCGCTCCTGAACGGCGGCGCGCTCGTGGGCTACGCGGTGGTCTACCTGCTCCTCTTCCATTCCGTGACGCTCGGTCTCACGGGAGCGCTTTAACCGCGCTCGACTCCCCAGCGACATGCCCCGCAAGGTCGAGGACGTTCGGATCGACGACGCTCCCTCGCTCGACACGCTCGTGCGACGGCTCGAGGCGGGCGGCGGGTTCAGCGCGAAGGAGGTCGCGGCCGGCGTCGACCTGCTCGCCCGCATCCTCTCCGACCGCGAGATGACCCGATTCCTCTCCTTCCCGGCGGATATCGTCGCGACCGGGACCCGCGGGGTCCTCGCCACGCTCGTCCGGGAGGGGTACGTGGACGCCGTGATCACCACGTGCGGCACCCTCGATCACGACCTCGCCCGGTCGTTCCGGCCGTACTATCACGGAGAGTGGGACCTGGACGACGCCGCTCTCCATCGCCGCCACCTCTACCGGCTCGGGAACCTCGTCATTCCCGAGGCGAACTACGGTGCGATCATCGAGACGAAAATGCGGAAGATCCTCGACCGGCTCTGGGCGGGGGGGACGCGAGCGCTCTCGACGCGGGCCCTCTCCGCCGCGATCGGCGAGGCGATCCCCCCGAGGGAGCGGTCGAGCATCCTGCGCGCCGCGTTCGAGCGGAAGGTGCCCGTCATCGTCCCGGGGATCACGGACGGAGCGGTCGGCTCCCAGGTCTGGCTCTACTGGCAGGACCATCGGTCCCTCTCGTTCGACCTCCTGTCGGACGAGCAGCTCCTCTCGGACCTCGTCTACGGTGCGAAGCGCGCGGGCGCAGTGATGCTGGGGGGCGGCATCTCGAAGCACCACACGATCTGGTGGAACCAGTTCCGCGACGGCCTCGACGCCGCGCTCTACCTCACGACCGCGGTCGAATGGGACGGCAGTCTTTCCGGAGCGCGAACCCGCGAGGCGGTCTCGTGGGGAAAGGTCAAGGCGACGGCCCGGCACACGACCGTGACCGGCGACGTGACCGTCCTCTTCCCGCTGATGGTCGGCGCGGCGCTCGAGCGGATCCGGTAGCCCAAGGGGACCCACGGCCCTTCAGGGCCGGAAGGTTCGTGAGGCCGTGCGGTGCCGTCGAAGCGTTCGCTCGACCACCTCGACACCGATCCCGCGACCTCGGGGCACCTCGAGGGTGCTGCCCGGCCCGAGCACGAACGGCGGATCGATGAGGTCTTCGTGATAGTACCGGTCGCTCGCGGAGAGGTCGGCGGGAAGGACGAAGGGGGCGGTCGAGGCGAGGGCGACGTTGTGCGCGCGCCCGACGCCGGACTCGAGCATCCCTCCGATCCACGAGGGGACTCGGTCGCGGGCGGCACGTTGCGCGAGGGAAGCGCCGACCGAGATGCCTCCGACGCGCGCCACCTTCACGTTGAGACTCGTGATCGCGCGGGCATCGAGGGCGTCGTCGAGCGAGGGCACGTCGACGATCGATTCATCGAGACAGACCCGGAACGGCGCTCCCCGCGCCAGTTCGGCGTGCGCGCGGATCGCGCGCTCTCGGAACGGCTGTTCGACCTGGGCTACCCGGTACCGCTCGGCCCATCGTCGGATGGTCTTGCCCGCGGTCACCGGATACGCCTGGTTCGCGTCGATCCAGAGTTCGACCTCGGGGAACTCGCGGCGGACAGCCCCGACCGGCCCCGCATCCCAGCCGGGCCGAACCTTGAGCTTGATCCGACCGTAGCCGGCGTCGAGATATCGAGCTACCCGGTCCACGAGCTTGGGGATCGTCGGCTGGATCCCCACGCTGACACCCACTCGCACCCGGCGTCGCCGGCCCCCGAGGGCCCGGGAAAGGGCGAGCCCTCGCTCGCGGGCTTGCGCGTCGTGGAGTGCGAGCTCGACCGCGGCCTTGGCCATGGGATGGCCCCGGTACCTCTCCGCCTCGCGGAGGAACCGTTCGGGGGTCGGCGTCCGCATTCGGAAGAGGAGCGGGACCAAGCGCTCCGAGATCATCCAACGGGCCGTCGCCACGCTCTCGGAGGAGTAGAGAGGGTCGACCGCCGCCGCACACTCGCCCCAACCTTCCTCGCCGGATCGGGTCGTCAGGTGGACCAGGAGAAATCTTCGGCGGTGCTCGACCCCAAAGCTCGTCTCGAACGGCTCCACCAGTCGCAGTTCCACTTCGTCCAGACGGACCGACGTGAGCTGCATGACGACCTCGATCGAACCCCGCGTTCCTACATAAGAGAGGAACCGGGACGGAGCACGCGACGGCGCTCGGTCGCGAGGCTTTATCTCTTGAATCCTCGTCGGGCCGCCCCGCTCGTGGGCCCGTAGCTCAGCTCGGTAGAGCAGGCGGCTCTTAACCGCAAGGTCAGGGGTTCGAATCCCCTCGGGCCCGCCCTGACCTCCGAAGGCAGCGACAAGGCCATGCGGTAGCATTTAAATAGAGATGAATCATGAATGTGACACATGACCGTCGTACAAACTCGCCTGCCCGAGTTGGAGTACGAACTCCTCCGCAAGCGGGCTCGTTCCGAGCATCGGCCCATCCAGGAGGTCGTGCGAGAGGCGATTCGGGCCCACGTTCTCACCGACGCGGTCGATCCCTCCGAGCCGATCTTTCGCGAGCTCGCCCATCAGAAGGGCATCCGTGGCCGGGATCGGACGGCGGAACGCATCGACGAAGTGCTCTATTCGTCTCCATGATTTTCGTTGACACCTCCGCCTGGTTCGCCCTCCTCTACGACAGGGCATCGGAACGGCCCGAAGCGACCACGACGTTCGCCGACATCGAGAGCGGCAGGTACGGAGCGCCCGTGACGACCGACTACGTCCTCGATGAGACGTTCACGCTGCTCCGTCTGCGAGCCGGCCTTGCCCCCGTAGCCCGCCTCTCCGCGCTGCTTCGCGAGAGTCCCTCGATTCGACGAGTCCGGATCGGAGAAGCGGCCTTCGAGGAAAGTCTCAGGTTGATGCTCTCCCAGCCCGACAAGAAGTGGAGTTTCACCGACTGCACGAGCTTCGTCACGATGCGAGAGACTCGAATCCCACGGGCGTTCACTTGGGACCACAACTTCGCCGAGGCGGGTTTCGAGATTCTGCCTCAGGGTCGAGCCTAGGGGGACCGAGGTCAGAGCTCTCCCTCGCATTCGGGATTCGGACCCGTTCAAGGGTGAATCCCCTCGGGCCCGTCGGGGAGTGCGGGAGACGGTCTTCGCTCTCAGGAGACCGATCGATTTCCGCGGCGGGTCTCCGCGATGTTCATCCCGAAGGCGACGTCCGGCCCGCGGTGCCTCGGAGGCCTTCGGCGTCCGACGATGTTGCACCGGAGTTCCGTCTCCCATGGGGCAGTGACCGAGTCACCCCGATCCGGCCTCGATCGCTCGCGGGTTGGGGTCAGGAGACCCGACCCGCGGCCGCGAGAACGCGGAGAGCGTTCAAGGTGATCATCTCGTTCGGTCCCTCTCTCCCCCAGTCGACCACTTCCGTGTTACCGCCGTTGAGCGCTCCGAGATGCCAATACCGCCCTTCGACCGGCCAAGTGCCGTCCTCGTCTCGCTTCGACTCGATGAGGTCCAGAGCCTCTCGAGTGCGTGGGTCGCCCAGTTTGCCGGCTCGATGCAGGACTCGGAGTGCCTGCAGGATATCGTAGTGCCAGTAGACGGGATAGTGGAGGCGGAGCCACCGGGGATCCATCACTTCCTCGCCGTGACACGACCGGAACAACCGATGCCTCAGGAACAATTCGGCCCCCCGGTCGACCGCCGGGCGGACGGCTTCATCGTTCGTCGCCCGGAGGTATTCGTTGAGCCCCCAGAGCGTGGCGAGGCTCTCGTAGAACGAGGAGTGCCGCGCACGCTCCGACGAGTCGCAGTTCCATCCACCGTCCGGCCATTGCCAACGGGCCAGTGAGTGCGCGATCCGCTGCACCCTGGGATCGGCTCCCATTCCGAGGCGCGCGCAGACGCCCAAGGGGTTACCGATCACCGAGGCGTGCAGCCGGAACCGCCCTCGGACCTGGTGGGGTTCGACCCGGGCCAACGGGAGGCGAGAGAGCACGTGCTCCACCGCCCGGCGAGCCACCGCGTTCCGGGAAGGCACCCCAAGGTCGACCGCAGAGACCAGGCGCCACGTGGCCCCCGCCCACTTCTTGTACCAGTGGACCCCAAACCCTCCGTCGGCGCGCTGACCCGACAGAAGAGCACGGAGTCGATATCCGGCCGGGATCGCTTTCTTCGCCGCACGGACCGCGCTCGATCCTTCGGCCTCTCCCAGAACGTCGGTGAGGGTGAAGTAGCGGACGGAGGGGTCCTTCGA